>JAUVJT010000091.1 GCA_030592225.1 Candidatus Stahliibacteriota bacterium
CCAGCTTGGTCCGGGTCATGTTCATCTCGAGATGAAGCGGGCCTTTCTCGGTATCTGAGGCGATAAACGGCTGACTGATGGTGGTTTCAAGACGAGTGGAAAGTTCAATCTTCGCCTTCTCCGCCGCCTCCTTGATGCGGGCGATAGCGGAGCGATCGGCTGAAAGATCAACACCCTGCTCGCGCTTGAACTCGCCGATGATGTAGTCCATGATGCGCTGATCAAAATCGTCGCCGCCCAAATGAGTATTGCCGTCAGTGGAAAGCACAAAAATCGAGTTAGCTTCAACGTCGATGTCAATGATGGAAATGTCGAACGTGCCGCCGCCCAGGTCGTAGACCGCGACCTTTGCCGAGCGCTTCTTGTCAAGCCCATAGGCCAGGGCCGCCGCAGTGGGTTCGTTGATGATACGAAGTACCTCAAGCCCTGCAATCTTACCCGCGTCCTTGGTTGCATGACGCTGTGAGTCGTTGAAGTAGGCGGGAACAGAGATAACCGCCTGCTTTACGGGTTCCCCAAGATAAGCCTCTGCCGCCTTCCTGAGATACTGCAAAATCATTGCCGAAACCTCCGGCGGCGCCATCTTGCGGCCATCAACTTCTACCCAGGCGTCGCCGTTATCGGCAGGCACCACTTTGTAGGAAACTTTGCCGCGCTCATCGTCCGCCTCTGTATAACGTCTTCCCATGAAACTCTTGATGGAGTAGATGGTCTCATCGGGATGCAGCACCGCCTGGCGCTTGGCCAGGGTGCCCACAAGCCGTTCTTTGCCGAAAGAAACCACCGAAGGCGTGGTGCGCCCGCCTTCAGGATTGGGTATGACCACCGCCTGCCCCTGCTCCACCACAGCCACACACGAGTTGGTAGTTCCCAGATCGATACCAATAACCTTGGACATTTTTTCTCTATCCTCCTTGACTTATGGACTTACTGAATGTCCGTAATAGAATCCGCGGCTTCCTCGGTATCGGAAGCCTTGGTTTCCTCTTTACTATCTAATTCCTTGACTTCTCTTGCAACGATTACCTGCGCAGGACGCAGCACGCGACCTGAAAGCATAAAACCTTTCTTCAACTCTTCGACAATCTGCCCGTACTCAATGCCGGGACGCTCCACGTACCCCACAGCCTCGGCCCGAACAGGGTCAAACTCCTCGCCCAGACAGCTGTATTGCTTAAAACCGTGTTCAGCCAGCGCGCGAGAAAACTGAGCAAAAATCAGCTCCACCCCTTTGCGATAGGCTTCAAATGTCTTCTCGACCTCGTCGGTCTCGACTCGCAATGCACGCTCGAAATTATCCCACACCTCGCACAAATCGCGCAGCACCTCGGCCTTTATTAATGGACGAAGCTCTTCGCGTTCGCGCTGCCAGCGCTTGCGGGCGTTGTCAAACTCGGCTGCCTTGTGCAGCATAAGTGATTTAATTTCAGCAACTTCTGCTTCTTTGTGGCTAAGTTGTTCTTTTAGCTTTGTTACGGGACCACGCTTTGTCATCTTGACTGTGATTATAGATAGAAAGCGGCCTGCGTCAACCCCCGGCTTGCTTGCAAATACTTAACTTCTTATCTCTGGGGGGGTTGACAAATCCCTGAAAATCCATATAATTTTAATAATGATTAAACAAGGAGGTCGCATGGCAAAACGCTTTGCCGTTTTGACAGCGTTAATTACGTTGATATTAGTGGCCCTAACCGGATGCGGAAACCATCCGCCCACTATCTCGGGGGTTACAGCTTCCCCTAGCAGTGTTCAACCCAACGAACTAACGACAATAACCTGTACCGCCACCGATGCCGATGGTGATATGCTCGCCTACGAATGGCAATCGGTGGATGAAGGAGGCGTCACCTATACAGATCCTTCGTTCTCCTGGACAGCCCCTGCCAGCACAGGCGCCTACCGCTTCTACGTCACCGTAAGTGACGGAAAAGGCGGTGCAGCCTATGATTCTTCTCTGATTATAACTATCGCCTACGAAGGAATTGAAGCGGTGACTATGCTCGCCCCGCAGGACATCGGCACCAGACAAGCAACCATTGTGTGGACCAGCGCTGATCAGTCATGGATGGGCTATCAGCTTTACCGCGCGACAACCCCGGATGTCCAGACGTGGGGTAGCCTGGTGGTAACTTACAGTTACGCAACCGGTTATAACCGCTTGGATACAACCTATGAAGACACCGATCTTCAGCCTGGAACGGAGTACTATTACGCCGTACAGGTGGTGGATTCAGCAGGAAACAAGGCCTTTTCCGAAGAGATAATGCTCACCACCACGGACTTCGAGTACGTGGGCAACAAACAGTCATTAGGCGGCGGCCACGGTGTGCGCCTGGCCAACAAGGGGCTTTATATCTTCTGCGCCGCTCTCGAACAAGCCGTCAAGATCTTCACCATCGACGCAGGTGGTCTGGGCGCAGGTGCGGCAATTCCTCACCCTAACAACGACAACAGCGCCTGGGCCTATGATCTGTACGTTACCGGCAACCTGCTGCACGTGGCGTTCGGCAAAGGCGGGTACTGCTCCTACAATATCACCAATCCATTCAATCCCACTGATTCGATTTTCATAGACGCTGCTATCCTGGGCGGCGAGGCCAGAGCGGTGTACGCGCTGGGCAGCGCCATCTTTGTGGGATGCACCGATCCAGCAACTGCCACCCATACCCTGGTCTACTTCGATTACACCAATCCCGGCGCAATATTAGGCATAGATACCCTCTACAGCATACCTGAAGACATCCACGTAAGCAGCTACTACATCTACGTAGCAGAAGGAAACGCAGGTATGGAGATTCTGAGTTGGAATCCCACTGCGATCGATCCCATGCAGCCGGTAAGCATCTTCACAACCTACGATGAGGCACATCGCGTCTACATCTCAGGCCAGTACGCCTACATCGCTGCCGGAACACAGGGATTCGTTGTGGTGGACGTATCCAACCCTACCAGCCCTTACCAGACTGCCCTGTGGGCAGGAGATCCGGCTTCTGATGCTTACGGGATCTACACCTCGGGCAACATCGTGTACGTCGCTGACGGGCCGTACGGTCTGCGGGTGCTCAACCTTACTGATCCATTGTATCCGGATCATATCGGAACCAAGGATATTAAAGACATCGTCGGTCCTTTCAACCTGCGAGATGTTATCATCAGAAGCGAAGGCACCTACACCCAGGCAATACTTTCCGACTGGAACAACGCCCTGCACATGATCAAGTGGTAACCCGTAACACACCCGTAACACCACCGCTAACACGGGCGTAACAAACCTCAAAAGATTCGAGGGGCCGAAAGGCCCCTCCTTTTTTTGTGGAAAATCCCTACTTAGACATAGCCACAATTACACCAGACTGAGTTGTGATTCAGGATTTCTTGAAAATTCCCGGACGGTCAGGGGGGTATGGTGTTACGGTCAGGGGGTAAGGACGGTATGGCGGGCCTCGTCTGATGGATCGGGATATTCCTCAACGTAATGCAAGCCCCGGGACTCCTTGCGGGACAAGGCTGATTGCAGGATAAGGTCACCCACAACCAGCATGTTGCGAAGCTGCTTTATGCCCGGACTGAACGCTCCGGCAGGGTAAAGCGCCTGCAGCTCACGGGAAAGCTCGGCCAGTATGGCCCTGCCCTGCTCCATCTCACTGGTGGAACGCACGATACCGGCAAACCGCCACATGGTCTGTTTGAGGGACGAGGAAAGCGAGTTGAGAAGCGAAGGGTCCTCTATACTCTTGAGCTGGCGTTCAAAGGGATTTATCTTTCCCGAAGGAAGCGGAGGCGCCTGGTTTTCACGACAAGCCCGGGCGGCGCGGTCAGCGAACACCAGCGCTTCAAGGAGCGAGTTGGAGGCAAGCCGGTTTGCCCCGTGTACGGCGGTATGGGCGCACTCACCAGCGGCGTAGAGTCCGGGAACAGAAGTGCGGGACCATAAATCGGTTTTGACCCCTCCTATGGAGTAATGTGCGGCAGGGACAACAGGAATTGGCTTTTGCGTAATGTCAAGGCCGAACCTGGCGCAGGTCTCGGCAATCATGGGAAAACGCTTGCCGATACGTTCAGGGGATATGGGGGAAAGATCGAGCAGTACGTAATCAAGCCGCTTGGTTTTAAGCTCGTTGTATATGGCGCGGGCAACCACGCTTCGGGTCGCCATCTCGGCATCAGGATGATACCTGGGCATGAACCGCTCACCGTCGGGTGTTCGCAGAAAACCACCTTCGCCGCGGACAGCCTCGGTGATAAGGAACGCGCGGCCGTCTATCTTGTAGCCGAAAAGCGAGGTGGGATGGAACTGGATAAACTCAAGATCGGCAACGGCAACCCCTGCCCGCCATGCCATGGCAACACCGTCTCCGGTTGCTATGGGCGGGTTGGTGGTGTGCTCGTAAACACTGCATAATCCACCTGTGGCAAGCATCACTACCCGTGCATGAATCTCGGCAAACTCTCCCCTCTCCTGATCAAAACTTAACACACCACAGCATCGCCCATGCTCGTCCTTGAGAAGATCTATAACGTAGTGATGCTCGTAGATGGTTGCGTTTGGCGCCGAACGCACCGCCCTGATAAGCCCCCATTCTATCGCTTGACCCGTGGTATCGGCGGCATGAGCAACCCTGCGCCGGGTATGGCCGCCTTCTATGGTAAGTTGAAGGTGCTCACCCTCGGTGGAAAAATCAACGTCCAGTTCCTCCAACTCCCTGACCAGACCGGGCCCCTCCTCAACCATCGCCTTGACCGCACGAGGGTCGCAAAGCCCGTATCCGGCGCGTATGGTGTCTTCGGCATGGATTTCAGGGGAGTCGTCCGGCCCGAGAGCCGCGGCAATCCCGCCCTGGGCGGAATTGGTGTTGGATTCGGAATCGTCTTTCTTGGTAAGAATAAGCACCTTGCCGTGGGCGGACATGCGGTGGGCAAACCACAACCCGGCCATCCCCGAACCTACGACAAGATAATCCGTCTCCAACCGCATCAGAATCTTCCTGGCTTTTTGGAAAATAATTCTACTTTACAAAAAAAGTATCGGGCCCTCCCTTGAATTAATTTCCCCGCCCCCATACCCCCTACCCTATGGGATACAGTAAAATTAGTATCCCAAGGGGCACACTGTCCACCAAGGGAGGAGATGGCATGATGCAGTCTTTTGAGGAAAAACGCGCAATTTCTTCCTCCCCCTTGACGGGGGAGGATAGGGTGGGGGTGAATCTCAAACATTCGGTTTATTCTCCTGGTGCAAGCAATCCATCTTCGTATTCTCGAACACGCTCCTAGCAGAAACCCGGATAGATTTTTGTCGGCTGGCAAATCATGCTCAGAAACGGTAGACCAGTTCTAACCCGGGGGCTGCAGGATCAGTGACCGGAACCACTCCCAACCGGGTTTCGCCAACCGGTGAGAAAAAGGATACGTCCAACAGGCTGGTCAATCGCGTAAGCAGCATGATTCCCAGGAATGCGGTGGAAACCTGGTTGGCCTTGCGCATACCGGTTCTCTGATCCAGGTACGCATCCCATAATGAATCTGACTGCCATTCCCACGCATCCTCACCAGCGTAGGAGTTTTCCGCCAGGTACTCCTGCTGAGCGGCAAGGTCATCAGGGTGCAGACTTCTGGCCTCACGCGCCACGCTCTGGTTATAGGCCTGTGATGAGCCGTAGTTCTCCATCGCGTTAAAGTACGCGCGGGAACTGTTGGATATGCTTGCGTCGGCGTACATCACTGCCAGGCTTACCGAGGCCCCTCGCTTGCCTATCCCATCCCATCCATAGGCGGCCGCTACGGTCATGGCCGCCGCGTCACCCCATAAGAAAAGCTCCCCTTTAAGCTTATAGCCCCTTATGAGTTCGCCGGTTCCGGGAAGAAGCAGCGAAGCCAGAGGCGCAAGCTTTTCTGCCCTGGATGATTCTCGCACCTCAATTGTTTTGGCTGCAGCGTCCTTTGGTGCGTCTGCGGATATCAGGATAAGGGCAATTACAAAAGTCATTTCAACCTCCTCTAGCGAATCACGCCGAGTTTGTAAAGCTCTACCGTTTTCTCATCGCCCTGCATGGCCTGCAGGCGGACGATGTAGAGTCCCGGTACGATACCGGTCAACAACCCTTCAAGGGGAATATCGTTGACCATATTAGCGTCAAACGACGGCTCTATGGCACTCACGAGCTTGCCTGAGATATCTATGAGCTGAACCTTGAGCGCATCCACTTCACCCACCAAAACGTGCAAGTAGGCGTTGTAGCGCGCAGGGTTGGGGTAGACGTAAATCTCTGAAAGCGGTGCGGACGGCGGTGCTGAAGCGGTAAAGCGGGTTTCCAGAAGACCGGTGCGCGCCGCATCGTGCATCCACTGGCCCCAGACGATTTCAGAACCCGCGCCTGCCCAAACGTGAGCCTTGCTGTATAAGGTGTCAACCTTCGTACCTGCAAGAACGTCAACACTGCCATCTTTATCCAGATCGACGAGAGATAACGCTTTCCCTATCGCGTCGCGGGTGTAGAAGGTGGTATAAGGTTCCTTCGCGCCCATCTTGATGAGGTAGACTCCATGATCGGGCGAACCCACGGCAATCTCGGCTTCACCGTCGCCGTCAAAGTCGCCCACCACGGGCGAGGAGGTAAAAGAGAATGGATAAGTGAAGGTTATGGTGTAGATATATCCGCCGTGCACGAAAGGCACTTCCACCTCATAGGTTTGGGGGAAAACCACGGGGTAGCCTGGAACAGCGGTGCCGTTGGCGTCCAGCGCCCACAGACCGTTGGCAGCGCCGAAAAGCACCTCGGGCAGGCCGTCGGCATCAAGATCGGCAAGCGCGGGTGAGGTTACCGGCCCCTCGAAGAGTCTGGTTGAACGATACTCTACCTGCCCGTCAAGGGATAGTACCACGTACCGGTAATCGTTGTACTCATAGATAAGGACAATAATCTCGCGCTGTCCGTCGCCGTCAATGTCGGCAACCACGGGCGGCAGAAGATTCTGGCGGGAGCCTGCTCCCAGATCAACCGGAAAGCCGTCAGTGACATTACCGGCCCCCTCAAAGCTATAAAGACGCCCTGAGGTTGTGAGAAGCACGTATCGAGCAGGAGAACGATCAACCAGGGCAAACCCCGCCCTGACCTCCTCCCCCACCTCAAGGGGATAGCCGGGCAAAAGTTCCAGGGAATCGGCAACCTGATTTATGGCATAGACGCTGCCAAATTCATCTGCAGTGAGGATTTCTGCATCACCGTCGCCGTCCAGGTCGGCAAGCATTGCCCCGGCAAAAGCCCTGCCGTCCATGATATATTCAAGCTTTGAAGGATGCTCGTTGGCCAGCGAATCATAGACAGCAACCGTGCCCTTGTGCCCAACCATGACAATCTCTTCCGAGCCGTCCCCGTCCACGTCTCCCAGCGCGGCAGGAGCGACCAGCGAATCGAAAAAGGAGTTGATATAAGCAACCGATGTGCTGACGTAAGATGAACCGTCAAGCCTCCACGCCTCGCCGTAACTGGCTGAGGCGGATTTCCCCGGGCCTATAGCCAACAACTCGTTTGAACCGTCGTCGTCAAGGTCGAGCGCGAATAACGAGTTGTAATCCAGTAGCCATCCGGACATCTGGGGAAAACCGGCCAGTTTTCCGTCAAAAGTAATCTGAACCCGCATCACCGTATCGGATGGATCGAGTATCTTGATGGTGATTCCTGTTTCGCCGTAATAGCCGGCAGAGGATGGATTGGTGGCCGGACCAAACTCGGTGTTGCCGCCTTCGGCAAAGAAGGGGTCGAACTGCGAACCCTGGGAAGCGTAAGCGCCTGAACTCTGGTAATATAAAAGCTCGTAATCCTGGATGCCGTCGGCCTCTTCCATGTCCACCGCGTTGTGCTTGCCGAATGCTGTCCATGCATTGATGTAATTGTAGTCACCCCAATCATCCACCAGATCCTCGTCAATGTGCCAGATAATTATCCCTGCCCCGGGCTGAAACGCGTCGTACTCACCGTCCAGCACCCACACAGGCACCCCGCCCTTAACGTCCACCTCAACCGTATCGATGGCGCGAACGTCGGTCTGGCGGTTCTCGATAAGAAAATACTCCTGCGGCTCACCCCGGTCATCATAGCGTATGGGAACCTGGATAAGTGTGGGACGCTGGCCAGCCTCCCAGTCAGGGATAGCAAGGGTATCAAACTCGGCGGAGTAAAGCGATATGGTGGCATCGGAGGTTACGACGATGGGGTCTTCCCATCCAAACAAGTAGCGGTGATAGGCGTCGTGCATCGAGGGTATCTGACCTGCAGGATAGCCCAGCCAACCGCCGCCGCCCATCAGCGACCACGCGCCCACGCCCTGGGTGTAGCCTGAAACATCGTAAACATCGTAGGCTCCCAACAGATGCGCAAACTCGTGATAATGAATACCGGGCAGGCCGGTCATCACGCCCTCTGCCCTGGGTGATTC
>JAUVJT010000158.1 GCA_030592225.1 Candidatus Stahliibacteriota bacterium
ATTGCCTTATCATACCCGACTAAAAGATGATCTCCACCAGCTCGCTCGGTTCCAGCCGGAAGTATGAGCCGCGACCCTGAAAGAACCCGTGCTCGGCGATAAGGTGGATCGATAAGTCCGCCCACTTGATGGTTTTACCTGTATCCAATCTTTCAACGGTGGTTACCGTCTTGTTGGCACGGAAGGCGTGGGCCCAGGGGCAGGCTATGATTCCCCGACTGTCGTCAGCCCACACCCGCAGGTTCTCGCTCACTTCTACCCAGTCACCCAGTCCGGGCCTGGCCGCCTCGGTCAATTCCTGCATCCTTTTTGCAATCTGCCTGGCGGTATATCCCAGTTTCTGTACCTGTTTGGCGTCGGCGTCCAGTATCTCCTGCAGGCTGCGCCTGTCGTCTCCCAGGAATCCCCGCCCCGACAGTCTCGATGATCGCAGGGTCTCTTCCAGCTTTTTCGTCCGGGGTGATTTCTTCATGGCGTTCCTCTCATCGAATAGTCCGTAGAGGCACGGCATGCCGTGCCCCTACCTGTCGAAGGTTCTTTCCGGTATGTTTGCTTCCCGCTTTCGACATTACACCACCCAAAGTCGCACAGACTGGAGAGTCTGTGCCACATGGATAGCTCCTAGCTAAACTTGTCATAATATATCCTATCCTCCGCTATCCCGGCATCGGCTAGCACCTTGACCGCAGCGTCAATCATGCCCGGGGAGCCGCATAAATAACCTTCATATTCCGCCGCATCCGGCTGTTTTGCCAGATACTCTGCGACCACGTCGGTGACCCGACCGACTGCACCATTCCAGTCGTCACCATCCTCAGGCTGGGCCAGGGCGGGAACGAATTTGAAGCCGGAAATCGCCTTCTCGAACTGGCGCATCTCTTCGGACATGAACAGGTCTTTCAGCGCCCTGACTCCAAAGAAGAAAATGCCCTTGCGGGTATTTTCAGTATTAACGACGTGATGAAGAATACACTTGATGGGCGCGATGCCCGAGCCGCCGGCGATGAATACCATGGGTGCTGAGGTGCCGGATAACCTGAACTCCCCGTAAGGCCCGTTGATTAATACCTCGTCGCCTTCCTTAAAATGCTCGAAGACGTAGGTGGTGCAGATGCCGCCCGGCACCCGCCGGATTATCAGCTCGATTGCCTCGGCGTCCGCCGGATCTGATGCAATGGAGTAGGCACGGGAAACCTCCCCGGGACTTCCATTGTATCTAGGAGCGCGAAACTGGACGTACTGGCCCGGGATGAAGTTCATATCTTTGCCTTCAGGCAGACGCAGACGAAGTTCCTTGATGTCACAGGTCAGGTTCTTGATACGTTCGCACCGACAGGCATATTCCTTGACAGGCAGAAGCTTTGCCGGAATCCGGATTTTGAGATTATTGCGAACCTTAACCTGGCAGGAGAGCCGAATACCCTCGGCACGTTCGGCATCGTCCAGATGAGGTTCTTCGACGGGAAGAGGAGACCCCGCACCCTCAAGCACCTTCACCTTGCAGTAGCCGCAGATGCCCTGTCCGCCGCAGGCAGAGGGTATGAAAACCTTGTGTGTGCGCAGGGTCTCGAGGAGCGAGCCGCCGCCCTGCACGGTCAGCTTCCTTGCCCCCGAGTTGATGTCTATCGTTATCATGCTCATTTTTGTCACCTGCATCCGGTTATAATAATCTGCGTCAGGATAATGTCAACTATGCGCCCTTTATTTGGGGTACAACAATCATGTTGTTGCAAAAGGTAAGGGCGTGTGGAACAGGTTCTCCAACCTGTTCAGGATATAATTTTGCACACAGACTAGAGAGTCTGTGCCACAAGCCGGGAAGCGTGTGCTTTATTGATAACACAGCCTACGTCTATTTGATTAATGACCTGATTTGCGTCGAAAGATTTTTCTTAGGAATGACCCCTTCCTTAGTTTTCGGGGTTTTTCTTTTTGGTCTAATCTAGTAAATTCATTCAAACGTTGCTTTAGCTCTACCGTTTCTACAATCTCTCGTTCTACTTTGGTTATCTGTTGTTCTATTTCCTCTTTAATCTCTATAGTGTTTAGAAATAAAAGACAAGGATCGTAAGTATCGCTCTGTCTCATGGATTTCAGATCATGCAATATGGTGGCAATCCCTTTGTGTTTTGCTTCCAGAAAAACCTCTGTCTTACTGACATATGTTTTCTTGAGAAACTCTAAATGCTGGCTAACATGGTTTAATTCACGACGCAGAGTTTGAATCTCCTTTTCCAAAGCTTCCCCAAGCCTATTTCTATATTCTTGAGTGGAGAATTGCGGATTGAAGAACTCTTCCCGATAATAACTGCAAGCCTGAACAGCAGCAGTGGCTTCTTCAGAAAGATCTGACAACATATCTTTACTGGAGACTCCCCGCATCGCACAAACCACTTGATAAACAAAGGCTAATTGTTCCCGTTCAAGATAACCGCTCTTGAGGCTTTCCGTTACATTATAAGTTCCATCTGCTCGAAACTCTTGATGTATATTTTCAACGTAGCAACCGTTAAGCATCAGCTTCCCAAGTCCAAGGAATACTGTAGTGACATCAGTCAGCACTTCATTTTCGTACTCATTAACAGGACTTGAACTAACAGAAACGCCATTGATTTGTAAATACTTGTGTGTGATTTCATGCGATAGAGTAGCCAAAACCGCCTCTGGGAATTTAGCTGTGTCATCCGATATCTCTATGAAAACTTCCTTTTGTCCAGCCTGAAGTTCTACATGCCCACCTTGTTTTTCTTTTTGCTTAGCAATTGCGACTATAAAAGTTAAACCATCTAGCCCGATAAATTCAGCAATCTTCTTCGCCACTTCTTGTATCTCAATAATATCTCCTGGGTTGAATGGAAGAGGGTCGAGTATCCGGTACTTTGTGTTAGCACCGACCGCTTTCTCAAGCATGATGAGTTTTCTAATATAGTCTTCTGCAGGTAGTTGCATCAAACCTCCTTACCGTTTATGTGAAGGGCGACGCATGCGTCGCCCCTACGGGTTAACCTCTGTGCCTCTGTACCCGACGGGGGCACTTCGTGGTTATTTTCAGACAGCCTCCTAAGCCTGCTACGCAAGCCCCGCTTCTTTATGCTTGGCCGCGACGGTATCTGCCAGCTCGTCCAGGGCTTTGAGGTCTTCCCGGGCAGGCGCCCCTTTGAGGAGCACCGGGGTGAGCACTTCCACCTTAAGGTTAGGTATCATGCCCGCGAGCGCCTCGACTGTTTTGCCGCCCCAGGAGTAAGAGCCGATGATGGAAAGGAATTTGGCCCTTGGACGAATGGCGTTGGCCAGGAATGCGGCGTAGGCCACGTTGGGATGGGGACCTGCAAGCACGGTCGGCGTGCCTATCACGATGGTAGCCGCGTCCACCAGAGCCATGGCCAGTTTGCCTATGTCGGTTGCGGCAAGGTCGAACAGCTCCGCGTTGACTCCGCGCTTCACCAGGGCCGCTACAAAATAGTTTACCATCCGCCTGGTGCTTTCGTGCATGGATATGTAGGGTATCACGACCGTGTTCTTGAGCGGGCCGGTTATCCAGTCCGCGTAGGCGTCCATTATGAATGCCGGTTCTGCATATATGGGGCCGTGGCTGGGGGCTATCATCTCTATATCGAGCGGTTTGAGTTTAGCAAGGTTCTTCTCGATAACGCTGCGGAAGGGCATCATGATTTCGGCAAAGTATCGCTTGGCCGCTTCGTAGACCCGGGCCTTGTCCGTGGCGTAGAGATAGGTGCCGGCGATGTGAGAGCCAAAGAAGTCGCAGGAGAAAAGGATTTTGTCCTCTTCAAGATAGGTAACCATGGTCTCAGGCCAGTGTACCCACGGGGTGTGAATAAACTTCAATGTCTTTCCGCCGAGAGAAATGGTCTCGCCGTCCTCTACGGTCATGAAGCGGTCATCGGGGATGTGCAGCAAATCAACCAGTATTCCCCTGGCCTTTGGCGTGCAAATCACCTTTGCATCCGGATACTTGCCAAGCACTGCAGGAATAGCCCCTGAATGATCCTGTTCTGCGTGATGGGAAATAACGTAGTCAATGCGGGAGATGCTCTCAAGCTGGGTCATCAGACGTGAAGTCATAACAGGATCAACCGAGTCTAGCAGAACGGTCTTCTCGCTGCCTTCTACGAGGTAGGCGTTGTAGGTGGTGCCGTCGGGAAGAGGGATAAACGAATCGAACAGGCGCCTGTCCCAATCAATGGCACCCATCCAGTGGATGCCTTCTTTTATTTTTCTAGGGTTCACTATTCCTCCTTGAGGTTTTTGTTTGTGATGCGGTCATAAACTCCTCGTGCTTCCCGGACACGGTACAGCAGCCTGGACACCGCGCAGCAGACCTTGAGCAGGAACGCCCTGTCTTCCTCGCTGAACGCATCTATGGTGTGAGAATCAATGTCCAGTTCCCCCAGAACCTCGTCTTCGTTGAGGATGGGAAGGACGCCCTTTATTTGAGGTGCAACAATCATGTTGTTGCAAAAGGTAAGGGCGTGTGGAACAGGTTCTCTAACCTGTTCAGGATATAATTTTGCACACAGACTAGAGAGTCTGTGCCACAAGCCGGGAAGCGCTCCGGCAAAGGGTCCCAGTATGAGTTGCCTTTCGACATTGGGATCGGTAAGATAGAAACCCACCCAGTCGTAGTGGGGTACTTTTTTTCTCAGAAGTCCGCACACCGTCTGAAGAGCGGCATCAGGATTGTCCTGGGTACGAGTGATTAGGGTTACTTCGTGGATGAGCGAGGTAAACAACTCCTTCTTCTCATCATCATTATCAATTGTAGGGGCGACGCATGCGTCGCCCCTACGGGAATCATCGTTCAGGATTTCTGCAATTTCATCACGATCAGGTTTAGCATTAGATGCAGGATTCTCGCGGTCAATCGCCCATTGCAGCGGATTGCTGATGATGTATTGGCTAATGAGGTTCAACTCCCGCTCGTTGCGAATGACGTGCTCGTAATAGTTGCGCTGCCAAAAAGTTGCGCCGGGTAAGTTGTGGAATTCGTTAACCCTTTTGGTGACGGCGGATTTGAACGAACCTATTATTGCGCCAAGTGACCGCGGTTTTGGCCCTGGTTTTGCGGAATTGGGCGACGCAAGCGTCGCCCCAACAAAAGCGAAGATTACATGCACGTGATTGGGCATCACCACAAACATGTCCAACCTCACCTCGGGGTGGTGCTTATGAATATGTTTCCACTATTAGCTAAAAAAATTTACAAA
>JAUVJT010000242.1 GCA_030592225.1 Candidatus Stahliibacteriota bacterium
ACACCCGGCGGGATTTTGGCAAGACCCTGTTCTTTGACCTACACGACGAGGCAGGCAAGATTCAGCTTTACGTCCGCAAGGACGAGGTGGGCGAGGAGCGTTTTGACCTGCTGTCGCTCATAGACCTGGGCGACTTCGTGGGCGTTACCGGCTCCCTGTTCAAGACCAGGAGCGGGGAGCCGACTGTCAACGTCAAGAAATTTGTCCTGCTTTCCAAGTCGCTGGCCGCTTTGCCTGAAAAGTTCCACGGGGTGCAGGACACCGAACTGCGCTACCGCAAGCGTCATCTTGATTTGCTTGCGTCGGATGAATCCAGGCAGGTCTTCCGCACTCGCTCAAAGCTAATCAATCTGATTCGTCGGTTCTTTGATGAGCGCGGGTTCCTGGAAGTGGAAACGCCCATGCTGCAGTCGCTTTACGGCGGAGCCGCAGCCGAGCCGTTCAGAACCCATTACCGGGCCCTGGACTGCGATTACTACCTGCGCATCGCCACCGAGCTTTACCTCAAGCGGCTCATTGTGGGCGGGTTTGATAAGGTGTACGAGATTGGCCGCAATTTCCGCAACGAGGGTCTTGACCGCTCCCACAACCCGGAGTTCACCGGGCTTGAGAGCTACGAAGCTTACGTTGATTACCATCACGTGATGGACATGGTGGAAGAGTTGTTCCGTATGCTGGCGCAAAAGCTAACCGGTTCGACCACTGTCACCTGGATGGGCAAGGAGTTCGATTTCTCAAAGCCCTGGGAACGGGTGGAGTTCGTGCCTGCGCTGGCGGCAAAAATCGGGGACGACCCTCTGGGGCTGTCCGAGAAAGATTTAAGAAACATCTGCAAGGCCAAAAACGTCGAAGTAAGTGATGATGCGCCATACGGTAAGATGCTGGATAAGCTGTTCTCCGAACTCATCCAGGACCATTTGCACGGGCCGGCGTTTGTGATGAACCACCCCAAGGTTATCTCGCCCCTGGCCAAGGTGCACCGGGACAACCCGGCGCTCACCGAGCGGTTCGAGCCGGTCATCGCAGGAGTGGAATTCGGCAACGCATTTTCAGAACTCAACGATCCGCTCGAACAGCGCAAGCGGTTTGAAGAGCAGGTTGCCAGGCACGAGGAGTTTTCGGTGATAGACGAGGATTTTCTGGATACCCTGGAGCAGGGCATGCCGCCCACCGGCGGCCTGGGCCTGGGTATCGATCGCATGGTGATGCTTTTTACCGACTCGGCCTCGATCCGCGACGTAATAATCGTCCCCCAGCTTAAACCCATAACACATCTCTCTTCTGAGGAATCGGCACATGATGAGGAATCAAACATGAAAGAGGAAGGAAAGTGAATGTAAATTTATTTGTCGCCCGGCGTTATCTGCGTCAGCGGCGCAAGGGTGAGGGATTCTACAACATCATCTCTACCATTGCCGTGGCCGGTGTGTTTGTGGGGGTATCGGCTCTCATAATCGCACTCTCAGTGCTCAACGGCTTCAACGGAGAGCTTAAGGATCGCATCGTGGGGGTGGCTCCGCACATAACCGTTCAAAAATTCTACGCCAACCCCATCACCGCGGAAGAGTACCAAAAAGCGGCGGCAAAACTTTTGCAGATACGCGACGTGGTGGGGGTTGGCCCCTCGCTGATGCGCAAAACCATGATAAATTCCCGCTACGGTGCAGAAGGTGTGCTGGTGCGCGGGGTGGATTTAGAAAAGCTGGCACAGACTTCAAGCATTATGGACCCG
>JAUVJT010000096.1 GCA_030592225.1 Candidatus Stahliibacteriota bacterium
GTCCTTCGTTGTAGAAGCCCATGTCTTTGGCCAACTGCTCGAATACCGGGTTTACCTCCAGCAGTTCGGTGTTGTCCATCACGTTGCGGATGTATGAAATGGCAAAGATAGGTTCTATGCCCGATGAGCAGGCTGCAATGATGGAGATGGTGCCGGTGGGTGCGATGGTGGTAACGGTGGCGTTGCGGCGCAGGGCGTCGCCCCGAAGCGCGAACACCGATTCCGGAAAGCTGGGGAACGCGCCTCTTTTTTGAGCAAGGGTCTCGGAGGCCTTTATCGCCTCGTCGGCAATGAAGCCCATGACCCGCTCTGCAAGCTGGAGCGCTTCGTTGGAATTGTAGGGGATGCCCAGCGAGAACAGCATGTCGGCCCAGCCCATAATGCCCAGGCCAATCTTGCGGTTGCGCTTGACCATTTCGTCTATCTCAGGCAAGGGATAGCGGCCCGCGTCAATGACGTTGTCCAGGAAATGAACCGCGGCATGCACGGTCTCGCGCAGGTGATCAAAATCCACCTGGTGATCGGTGACCATCCTGGCCAGGTTGACAGAACCAAGGTTGCACGCCTCGTAAGGCAGGAGCGGCTGTTCGCCGCAGGGGTTGGTGGCCTCGATTTCTCCCACGCGTGGGGTGGGATTGTCGTCGTTTATCCTGTCCAGGAATATGATGCCCGGGTCGCCGGTGCGCCACGCCATGGTAACCATGAGGTTGAACACGTCCTTGGCGCGCAGACTGCCTGCCGGCTTGCCGTCGCGGGGGTTCTTTAACGTATAATTTTCGTCTTTGGCAATCGCCTGCATGAACTCCTCGGTTATTCCCACCGAGATGTTGAAGTTGGAAAGGATGCCGTCGGACTCCTTGCAGGTGATGAACTCCAGGATGTCGGGGTGGTCAATGCGCAGGATGCCCATGTTTGCGCCGCGTCTGCGTCCGCCCTGTTTGATGACGTCGGTGGCCACGTCGAACACCCGCATGAAAGACAGCGGTCCCGAGGCGATGCCTCCGGTGGATTTCACCATGTCGTTTTTGGGGCGCAGACGGGAGAAGCTGAACCCGGTGCCGCCGCCGGTCTTGTGGATAATAGCGGCGTGCTTGACCGACTCGAATATCTTATCCATCTCGTCTTCGATGGGCAGCACAAAACATGCGGCAAGCTGTCCCAGGTCGGTGCCCGCGTTCATAAGGGTGGGAGAGTTGGGCACGAACTCGAAGGAGGTCATAAGATTGTAGAAACGCTCTTCGGTTCGGGCAGCGTCGCCGCCGTAGCGAGTATCGGGCGCGGCGATTGCACGAGCCACCCGCTTGAACATCCGGGTAGGGGTCTCGCGAACGTTGCCCTCTTCGTCCTTTAACAGGTAGCGGCGTTCCAGCACCTTGAGTGCGTTGAGGGAGAGCTTGAGGTCATCGGTGATGCCTACAAAGAACTCCTTGGCCTCGCGCAGCTCGGCGCGTTTGCGCCGGTAAAGTATGTACGCCTTGGCGGTCTGGGCGTGACCCGAGCGTATCAGCACCGTTTCCACAACGTCCTGAACCTCTTCAACCGTTGGAATACCTTCGTTTCCGTGCCGTTTCTCCAACTCATTCATAACCCGCTCTGCCAGTGTTTCGGCCAGTTCTCTGTTTTCGCCGCCCACCGATTGGGCAGCCTTAAAGATAGCGCTGGTTATCTTTTCCGTGTCAAAATCGGCAATTCTACCGTCTCGTTTTCGTATTTTTCCAGGACCGCTTTTGTTCATTCTGCGTCCTCCTTGATACTAGTTTAGGCAGAATCCATACCTTTGTCAAGCAGGTTAGGGTTCAGTTAGGCGCAATACGGCAATACGCACAGTATCAGGGGCTTACGCAATCAACCCTACAAGTTTACTGGGAGGCGAATCAACCCTACTGCTCTACTATGGATATTATCCACATGGGTGTGGAATACCTGTGGATAACATGTGGAAAACCATAAGTCTTACGAATACATGCTGATAGGCCGTTTTTTTTTTGGTTTCGGGGTTGAATATCCACAGGGGATTGACAAACCCAAATAACATTATATCGTTACCCTCACCCCTAGCCCGGTTTGAGACCGTCCCTATGGGAGAGGGTGGCTCCAAAGGAGTCGGGTGAGGGAGGTATTTTGGCAGGCTTGACAAACATCCAAAAATGACTATATTATATATACCTGCTTAGGCAGGTGAGGATGAGCAAGGTTTCGTTTGACAAGCGATGACCTTACTAGGGTTACTTTGCTCTTTCTTAGGCTAATGATACCAGGAGGCTAATCGAGCCTCCTGGTTTTTCTTAACCCTTCCTTGACAAAAGGCAAACCATATATACTATACCTCATGTCTTGGCGCAACCAGCTTTATTTTGGCGATAACCTTGAGGTGCTTAGGGATAAGATTGCCACTGAATCCGTAGACCTCATCTACCTCGACCCGCCGTTCAACTCAAAGGCCAACTACAACGTGCTCTTTAAGGAAGCCGAAGGTACGCCGTCTGCGGCGCAGATTCACGCGTTTACCGACTTCTGGGAATGGGACGAGGCCGCGGCCCGCACCTATCACGAGTTGGTGACTTCGGGTGACGCTCCGGTGGCTCTGGTTGAGCTTTTGCAGGGATTCGAGCGGTTCCTGGGACACAATGCCATGCTTGCTTATCTGGTGATGATGGCTCCCCGGCTGGTGGAGTTGAAGCGAGTTTTGAAGCCGACAGGTTCCATCTACCTGCACTGCGACCCCACTGCCGGCCACTACCTCAAGATTCTGATGGATGCGGTGTTCGGGGTGAAGAATATCGTTAACGAAATAATATGGCAGAAGATTCGTGTCGGGAAAGCCCAAAGTCATCAGTTTGCCAAACTTCAAGACGTTATCTTCTTTTATAGTAAAACAGATGAATATACATTTAATCAGTTAAGGATGCCGCCGTCTCAAGAATATATTGAAAAATACTACTCAAGTGTTGAGAAAGAAACAGGTCGAAGATATCAATTGATAAGCTTTATTCAAGGAGGTGAAGGACCAGCACGTCGTTTTGGAGAACGGTTAATCAAACCACCTCCAGGTAAGCATTGGATTTGGTCACAAAAACGAATCGACGAAGCAATGGAGAAGGGGTGGCTAGTATTTACCGACCCGAATAAGCCTAGACTGAAGAGATACTTGGATCAATATGAAGGCAAGAACATCGGGACAATCTGGACTGATATTTATCCGATTAATGCCGTTGCAAAAGAACGTCTTGGTTACCCTACACAAAAACCGCAAGCACTCCTTGAACGCATCATTAATGCCTCCTCCAACCCCGGCGACGTGGTGCTCGACCCGTTCTGCGGGTGCGGAACAACTATTGCCGCGGCACAAGCACTCGATAGAGGCTGGATTGGCATAGACATAACCTACCTTGCCATAAACCTCATCGAGTCACGCCTGGCCGACCACTTCGGCGACGACGTTCAATACGAAGTTCACGGCATCCCGGAAGATTGGCGCTCCGCGTGCGCCTTGGCCGAGCAGACCGACACACCGCGCAAGGAGTTTGAGCTTTGGGCGCTGTCATTGGTCAAGGCCAGACCCAAGGGCGATCCCACACGCAAGGGCGGGGGAGACAAGGGAATTGACGGAGTTAAGTTCTTCATAGACGGCAAGGAACGCAAGCCGCACAAGGTCATCATACAGGTCAAGAGCGATAAGAAACCAAAACCGTCATACGTGCGCGACCTGCGCGGCGTAATGGAGCGCGAACAGGCGGCAATGGGCGCGCTCATACTCCTGCACGAACCCAGCTCCCGCTCCGAGATACCGGCAGAGGCGGCGTCGGCAGGTTTCTACCACTCCGAGATTATGGGCAAGGACTATCCAAAGGTTCAGGTGCTTACCATCAAAGGGCTTCTGGACGGTGTCCAGCGCCTGCAAATCCCGCAATGGGCCCCGGACGACGTAACGTTCAAACGGGCGGAGCGGATAGAGAAACAATCGAAGCAGAAAAAGCTGGACGTTTGATTCCCCTCCCCCGGTACTGCGCACCACCCCCTCCACCAGGGAGGGGGAACCAGGTTGCGTCCTCATCCTCCTCCCTTTGTGGAGGCGTTAGCACTACCGTCTAGTGAGGTGGCCTCTCTGAAAGAGAGGTCGGAGGAGGGGATTATCGTTCGTCACCTTTACGTCCAGATAGTCATTGCGAGCGATGGCAAAGCCGAACGAAGCTCCGAAGGGTGACGCTTGCGGAACAAATTTGCATTTTGCAATTTGACTTTTGCATTGCGGCGCCGCCGCCGCCCTGTCCACCTTTTGGGTAGCTTTTGACCATCTTTTGTCCACCTTTTGACCAACTTATTTTGTGTTACGGGTGTGTTGCGGGGTGTCACGGGTGCCTTGACTTTCGCAACCTTGCGTCCTGGAATACGTCTTAGCCTCATATAAAGCCTTGCGTGAAAGGCGAGGCTCGATGTGAAAAAACCCTAGGAGGAGCATATGAAGCGCGTGATAGTAATCGCGTTAACTTTCGTAGTGGCGGTGTTTGCCGTTGAGATAGGCGGCTTTGGCGGCCCCATGGTGACTGGTATGATGCCGGACTTCGGCGATCTTAACGTCGAGCTTGAGCGTTATAACGGCACCTTTTTCGGTGGAACAAGCGGTCCCGAGTTCTCCGGGCCAATGATTCTGATAGGCGGGACAGGCAAAGGAATTATCGAGGGCTTTTCGGTCGGCGGCTGGGGCGGCGGTTTCTTTAAGGAAGCCAACGGCGACAGCTCAAAGGCCGTCCTGGGTTACGGCATGGGCTATGCCGATTTCGGCTACCATTTTAACATCGCCAACATCCTGCTGGTCGGTCCTTCTCTGCAGTTGGGCGGCGGCGGAATGGGCCTTCATATCGGTAAGTTCAGCTCCGGCGGGGGGTTCGGCGACCCTGACGGGGGCGGCGGAAGCGGAGACGATTTCTTTGACGACGATGAGAGTTACGACGTGGGCAAGGGATTCGTTGCCGTGGGCGCGTCAGCCGACGTGACCCTGCTGTTTCCCATGAACGAGCGCAAAACCGCTTACGGGGGCATAACGCTAAAGGGCGGGTATCTGTATCCGGTCTATGAATCCGACTGGTGGGACGAGGACGGCGCGTCAATCCCCAAGGAGGATGTCAACTTCAGCATGACTGGACCCTACGCTTCAATAGGCGTTGTCTTCGGCGGCAAATCCAGCGGCGATTGGTGGGAAGAAGAAGAAGATGACGACTGGGAGGAGTGGTAATCATGAAGCGCATACTCATTGCTCTCTGTCTTGTAGTCGTGGCGGCCTTCGGCTTTGACTGGGGTATCTACGGCGGTGCCGGCGCGTCGGCAACCTTGACCGATATGGACCTGGTGCAAGCCGATCTGTCCGGCTACGATATCCCATCCTTTGATTTCTATCAGGTGGGTCTGTGCACCCCGATTTACGTCCGGTTCTGGAACTTTACCATCGGCGGCGGCGACACCTACTCCTGGCAATCGGCGTCAGGCCCTGATTACAAGGCCAGTCTGCATCACGACATAAACCAGGGCGAGTTCGGTTACGTCATCAATCTTTCCGAGCACCTGCGGCTCAGACCCGTGATCGGCATCGGCAACTATCACATTGACCTGCGAGTGTCCGAGCTGGGCGGCGGATTCGGAGACCCTGACGGGGGAAGCGGCGAATCAACCTCCTACGATTACGATAATTTCTCGATGTCAGCCGGTGCGGCACTTGCCTACGTGTGGAAGTTTGAAAGCCGGGTGGTATTCGGGCTTGAAGCCAAGGCGCGCTACCTGGTCCCGTTCGAGACAAACGCGGGCTGGATTCCTGACGACTACTGGGATGACGAGGTCTACATTCCAGAGTTCTACCCCCATACCCCAATCATAACCCTGAACTTTTTTATCGGCTATGAAGACGTGGATGAGAATAACTGGATAGAAGAAGACGACTGGGACGAGTGGGAAGAGGGGTAGAATCCCTAAGTAAATTTAAAGGCTGGCCTGAGGGCCAGCCTTTTTTTGTTTCCGTAAGATCAAATAGCATTCATTGCGGGCTTGACAACCTCTGAAAAACAGGTTATATTTAGCTGACTTGGTAGGCATAAAGTCGGCTTGACCGGCAAAACTTAAGGAGGAAGGATGAAGCGACTAAGTGTAGTCTTAACCCTTGCGTATCTGGTGTTTACGTTTATCCCCAGCGACCTGCAAGCAGGCTGGATCAGAACCTATTCTAACGATGACATAGATGTCGGTGAGTCGGTAGTAGTTGCCGACGACGGCGGCTATGTAATCGTAGGTGGGACCAAAGCTTTCTTATATAACGAAAGCATGCTGCTTATGAAAACGGATACGGAAGGTGAGTGTGTCTGGATGTATGTTTCAGACAGTCTGGATGGTTCTTGTATCCAAAAAACCCCGGACGGTGGGTACATAATATCTGGGACCAAAGCGACATGGGATTGGTATTACCCCCGATTGACCAAAGTTTCTAGTATTGGTGATGTGGAGTGGAGTCGTCATTATGGCTCCGAAGAAAGAGCTTACCACGCAAATTACGTCCAAGCCACCTTGGATGGGGGATACATTGTAACAGCAGGATACTTGGCGCTTTTAAAAACTGATTCGGCAGGTGATACCCTGTGGGACCGCATTATTGAGATACACGAGGATACCCTTTTTTACAGCTATTGCGTTCAACAGACAGCCGATGATGGGTACATACTCACCGGAAAGACGTGGTTCGACGAAAATCTCTGGGTTGTAAGGACTGACGACAACGGAGACACCCTGTGGACACGTACTTATGGAGAGGGTGAAGGTTATAGGATTCAACTAACAAACGACGGAGGTTTTATAATCCTCCAGAAAGAGGGCCCCCGACTGTTAAGGATAGATGAAGACGGGGTTCCCATGTGGGATACGACCTACGATATGGGAGTCGGCCGCTCTATTCAACCCTCAACGGATGGAGGATACACAGTTACCGGCGCGGCATCGGATGAGCAAGACAGAGAGCTTCTGCTATTCAAGACCAGTTCTGAAGGTGAAGTGCTGTGGAGTAGATTCTACAAGGTAAATGAGGGCTGCCAGGGCGAGTGTGTAAAACAGACCGCAGACGGTGGGTTTATAATTACCGGATACTCGTTTGTAAGTTACGATGACGATTGGGACCTGCTTTTAATCAAAACCGATGCCAACGGTGAAGTAGGCCTGTCGGAGCAGCCAGCAGCCGATGCATCGGGATTTGAGGTCGCATCACCAATCGGCCGCCAAATCACCCTCCACTACTCCAACCATCCCTCAGGTTTCCACGCCGAGGTCTACGACGCTTTGGGCCGCAAGATGGATGTGATAAGTGTCGCAGGAACGTCAGGCACAATCACCTGGGGCCAGGGTCACACACCCGGCGTATATTTCATCAGACCTGTATCTGATAATTCTCAGACTACCAGAAAGGTCGTTCTGGTAAGATAGAGGAAAGGCAATTGTAGGGGTCGACCTCATCGCATCCCCTTCGGGTGTCAGGTCGGCCCTTTTTCATAATCAAAAGATGGAAGTAAGATGTTCAGGGAACCTCGATCTCGATGAAGTACTTTGAAAGAGAATCCATGGCGTCGGCAAGTGAAAGGTTGGTATCTTCACGGTAAAGGAAAATCGAATCGTTAGACACTAGATATTTCCAGGTTTTAGATCCTCGATAGATAGGTTCGGTTTCCGAATGCAGCCAGGTACTTTCAAATAGAGGTGACAGAAATGTCTCACCTAATTTATACGAAGGCGTAAAAGATACCCATAGCACTCCTCCGTCTGGCAAATACGTATTTGCTCCCCGGTAAACGATGTGAACCGAGCCCGATGGTAAAGGCAGGCTATCATTTTTGGCATAAAGCGCTAGGTGATTGACCACGAGATCGGAGTAAGTATAATAGGATTAGATGGGACTATTATCGCATTCGAGGTTGTTTACTAGTGAGCGCCATGCAAGAAATTACTATAAGAAGTTACGATGGAGTGAAGA
>JAUVJT010000076.1 GCA_030592225.1 Candidatus Stahliibacteriota bacterium
AGGAAACTTCAATTTCTATTGAAATGAAGTGTGAAACACCTTATGAGAAATTTGTAGGCATCATTGCTCGTATTCAGAATTTCCTAACTCTGGCAATAAGCAAAACAGTATACCCTACAAAGGTGGTTGGGCTGAAGGATGAGTGGAATGAAACGATCAAAAAGGCGATACCACTTGATATAGAAATATTTCATTCTGCCCAAGGAAAACCAGAAACACCAGAAAAGGTTTGGCCAGATGAAATGCTATTTACCTACGATAACATTAAAGAATCAAAGGCTTCTCTCAACTACTGGTTAGAAAAAGCAGAGTTATTGAAACCAGTGTACCAATCTTACTTTGCCGTAAGGTATAAACCAGAAATGTATGCGGAACTTCAGGTTTTAAGTTTAGCTCATGCACTCGAGGTTTACCATTCGCGTACAATGAATCATCCTGTTTTCACAAAGGAACAGTTTAAGAAAAGGCTCAAGGTCATTTTTGATTCTATTCCTCTAAAATACTGGAGATACAAGAAATGGCTTGAGGGGGAATTGTCCTGGAGTAATGACCTTAAATTGCAGCAAAGACTAGAAGAGCTAGTAAGAATTAAGAAACAAGGCGACCTATTTTCAGAATTTCTTGTTGATAAAAAGGAATTTATTAAAAAGGTTAAATATACAAGGCATTTCCACACGCACTACAACAAGAAACTGGAGAAGAAAGCAGCGAAAGGGAAGGAATTCATTTTACTCATTCGTCAAATGAAGTTATTGTTGGAAACCTATTTCCTTAAGGAAATAGGTTTTTCGTGGAAGAAGATTAGAACTTTAATTAGAAAAAGTTCTAATTATAAGGCATGTCTGTATTTAATCGCACGGCAAAAACCCACTCAGAGCGAAATCGTAGGGGTTAACCTTTAAGTCAACCCCCAAACTTAAAATGAGGTTAACATGAAGAACAAAGGACTCGTAACCTTCCTCATCACACTAGCCGCGTTCGGCGCAACCTACATGCTGCTGGTGTTCACTTCGCGTTGGAGCAACGCGGCCTACACCGCCGCAGGCATCCTGCTGGCAGGAGCGGCGATATTCTCATTCGTCATGGCAGAGGTCAGGCGCAAAAACGAATTCGCCTCAAACACGTGGGGGATTCTTTCCGGTCTGTTCATCTGGGGATTTGTCGGGGAGTATCTTGAAGCCATCGGCTGGGTGGAAATAGCCCACCACCACTTCCTGCCGGTCCTGCTGCTTGCAGGATTCTTTCTCATCTTTCTTATTACACGCAGACAACTGGCTGACCGCTTCGCGTTCGCGTTCGGGCACTTACTCGCCATTTGGGGTCTGCACATGTGGATGATTTACCAGTTCGAGCACCTCTCCCCCACCCATTGGACAACCTACCCCTCGGCTGCAATCGCGGGAGTGGGAGCGATAATCTCGTTTATCTTGATGACGCGTGCCAAAAAGACTACCCCAAAAATGGCCTGGGCAGTGGCCGGGTTACTTTTAGCGTGGAGCGTACTCGAATACGTCTGGGGCTGGAGAATTATACCCGGCCCGTACTCCATATAAGAAGGAATTTGTAGGGGCGACGCATGCGTCGCCCCTACCTTTATGGAGTGCAATGAACGTCTCGTTGCCGCAACAACATGGTGTTACGGGTTGCATTTGGTGACAAACCGACTAGGATTAGATGAAATCCAAAGGAGGCATTATGAAGAGGTACGTTGCTTTAAGCGTTTTGGTGCTGGTACTGCTGGCAGGATGCGCAAAGGAAGTTGACAAAAAGCTGGATAAGAAGTATGACGCCGTTCGATTCGAGGTTGAGGTACAAATCAACGAAGTGGACTCGCTGACAGGCAAGATGCGGTTCATGCGCGCTGAACACGACAAACAAGACGTGAAAATCAACAAACAAGGACTCTCCGCCGAGGACAAGGCGATGCAGGAAAAACACGTAACGTGGTTCGATAACTATGAGCCTACCCTGGCAAAGATGGACGAATGGGTTGAAACATCGCAAGGCATGATTGCCGACCACGAGGAGTTGGAGGCTGCGCACGATAAAGCCGAAGCCAGCCAGATCCGTGCAGACCACCAAGGAATGCTTGCCGACATTAAAACAATCAAGGCCGATGCCGAGGAATACCTGGAAGAATTCATCCAGGCGGACAGCGTCGTTCATACCTTCTTTGCAGACCACGCCTATCTCAACAAAAAATACAAGGTGCCTTCGGAGCACGGGGTGAAGCCGCCCACCTCCAAGTAATCGAGAGGCAACTATCCAGCTTTCGTTGACCAAGGAGTAACAAAGGGAAAATGAATTCTCAGCAGATTGAAGAACTTGAGAGGATGTTCGGCGATAAGTTCACCACCCTCCCCGAAACCCTTCAGAGATATTCCAGAGACGAGACCAGTCATATTGAAGCGATGCCTGAAGCGGTGGTGTTTGCCGGGGAGACCGGGGACGTGGCCAGTCTCCTCAAATACTGCAGTGATCAGCGGATTCCGGGAACCCCGAGAGGAACGGGCACCGGTGTATCCGGTGGGGCGCTGCCCATTGAAGGCGGGGTGCTTCTGGCACTGGAGCGGATGAACAGGATTCTTGAAATTGACGTTGACAATCGCATGGCGGTGGTTCAACCCGGGGTGAGAACCGGAGAGCTGCACCAGGCGGTGGAAGCCGAAGGGCTTTTTTATCCGCCTGACCCGGCATCACTTGAGAGTTGCTCGATAGGTGGAAATGTAATAGAAGGTGCGGGCGGCCCGCGAGCGGTCAAGTACGGAACCACCAGGGACTACGTTGCCGGTCTGGAGGTGGTGCTACCGACCGGAGAGGTGTTACGGCTGGGGGGAAAATTGAGAAAGAACGTTACCGGATACAATCTCATCGGGTTGATTATTGCATCCGAGGGAACCCTGGGGGTAGTGACCGAGATTACGTTGCGGTTACTGCCGCTGCCTCCGGTGAGAACCGATTTGTTGGTTCCGTTTGAAACCTTTGGTCAGGCAGCCCATACTATCAATGAGGTGCTGAAGACGGGCATCATCCCCACGGTGATAGAGTTCATGGAACGCAGGGCGCTGGAGATTGTGGAAGCCTACCTTGATTCCAAACTGCCCGTACCCGGAGCAGGCGCGTATCTGATGATTGGATTGGACGGTGCTGATACCGAATCAGTGGAGCGGGATTACGAGAAGGTGGGCGAGGTTTGTCTGGATAACGGCGCGGTTGACGTATTCGTGGCCGAGACATCGGACATGAAGCAAAGATTATGGAAGACCCGACGCTCCCTGCACGACGCACTGCACGACCTGTCGCCTGAGATGGAGCGCGAGGACGTGGTGGTGCCGGTGGCTAGAATCGAAGACCTGCTCAAAGGAATGGATGAAATACGAAGAAACGTCAAGGTCGAGATTGTGGCGTTCGGTCATGCGGGTGACGGCAACGTGCACGTGAACGTCCTGCGCGGCAAGTTGGATGAGGAGACCTGGAATACCGAGCGAAAGCGGGTGCTTGAGGAACTTTTTACATTGGTGATCTCTTTGGGCGGCACGCTTTCCGGCGAGCACGGGATAGGACTGGTCAAGAAAGAATTCATGCCCCTGGTTACCAGCGAGGCGGAGCTTGAATTGTATCGCAGGCTCAAGCAGGCGTTCGACCCTGCAGGCATCCTGAATCCGGGCAAGATATTTTAACACGACACAAATAAGACAAGGAGCTTAAGCCCCTTGTTTCATTTTTTCCCTCTGCGATCTTTTCGCGCCCAGCGAAAAGGAACTTTTTCTTCGGGGTCCCCACGAAAGGACGCTCGTGCCCCTATCGGGTGAAGTACTTTCGTGGAATCCAAAAAAAAGCCCGACATAGGCCGGGCTTTTAAGTGGGTATCTATTGCCTTTCGGCAAAACCCACCCATATCTTAGGACTATATTATTGTAGGACAAAGAGAGGTGGCGTCAAGGTGCAACGAAGGGTACGAAATGTTATGGGTGTTACGGGATGTTATGTTCTTGTGACCGGAGCGTAAGCTCCGGCTTATTGTGAGAATGCCCCGGAGGGGTACGGGGTGTTATGTCCTTAAAAACCAGGAACGCACGTTCCTGGATATAGTGAAAATGCCCCTCAAGGGTACGGAGTGTTACGGGTCGGAGTGCAGTTCTTTCTCAAGTTCCTTCTTACGTCTCTTGGCCTTCTTGTACTTCGGCTTTTCTTCCTTACGCTCTGCCCATGCTACGTCTTTGGACGGCCTGGGGTGCTTTGGCTTTTGCTTGATTACCTTTTTCTGTGTGGACTTTTTGACGCTCACAACAGCTCGATTTCTCCCTTGAACACCACCGCGGTCTCCCCGCCCAGCATCACGTTGACGGGATTGGAGTCTGCGGACTCAAAGGAAACTTGCAACAGACCGCCGGGAAAACCGAGTTCGATGGGCGATTCCATCCCTTTAAGTTGATGAAGGATGGTTGCAACTGCCACCGCACCGGTGCCGCAGGCAAGGGTCTCGGCTTCCACCCCACGCTCGTAGGTTCTAACAGACACCTTCCCGTCACCGTGTATCTGGACGAAGTTCACGTTTGCACCGGCAGGCGCGAAGTGCGGATGGTTGCGGATTGAACAACCGAATGCATCCACGTCAAAGGATTGGAGGTCGTCTGCAAACACCACCACGTGGGGAACCCCTGAATTGGCGAAGTGAAGGGGGAAATGAAATTCAGGAAGGGAGAGGTCGAGTTGGATGCCTGAAGGATCGGGCAGGGACACGCTGGGCTTGCCGTCGGCAACCAGGCCTTTGTGCTCGCCGATGTCGGAGACAAACTTCATCCGGTACGACGCGATACCTTCAATGTAGGCGTAAAGCGCCAGGGAGCGCGCCCCGTTGCCGCAAAATTCGGCACGCGAACCGTCGGAGTTGAAGTACACCATGCGAAAGTCGTAGCCTTCTTCTCTCCGGACGAGAAGGATTCCGTCAGCGCCGATGCCTTTGCGTCGATCGCAGATTGCCGGGGCTACCTTGGCAAAGTAGGAGTCCGGCTGCTCCGGATAGGCAAACACCACGAAGTCGTTACCTGCCCCGTGCACCTTGGTGAATTGAAGTTTCATAATCAATAATAACATACCTGCGGCATGGTGTCAATGATTGTTAAATCAGCGAACTAATGTAGATTTGTAGGGGCGAGGCATGCCTCGCCCTTAGCCCTGTTTGAGTTCAAGCTCTGCCTCCAATATCCCCCGGAATAACCGTGCCTAATTCCTTCTTTGCGGTATCTATTTGCTCTCGCAAAGTGCCACCTGTACTCACAAAAACCGTGTTTGTCATTTCACCGTAAGCTAAGAAGTGATCAAAAGATAACAACTCCTGTTCCTCCAAGCGAGTGAGAAGAGGCTCGATTTTTGCAACGGCCTGATTAAATTCCTCCTTCTCCTTATCTGTAACTTGGTCAGTTTCCTTGTTCATGAGCTGTGCACCCCTCACATTAACAACTTTTATGGCTATTGCTCTAAATAGATTTCTGAGAAAATCTTTTTCATCATCGGAGTGTATCTTCTTTCCCTCGGCACTTTTTTGAATTCTACGAAAGATCTCCCCAGTAGTTTCAGCGGAATAGATCGAATCTTGAAACCACAACTTGACGGTCAACATAAATTTCCTCCTTTAAGGTTAAGCGGTGACACGAAACACCCAGGTACTCTGTTTAATCTGTTTCAGGTTGATAGAATGGGCACTTATCCCATGTTTGAGAAGGTGCGAAGAAGCACATGTAACCTCTAGACGCGATCCCCATTTGCTCTAATCTTTCAGCAACCTTCTTACGTAATATAACATCTCCTTCCGTCATCAAGCGACACCTGTAACTTATGATATCGGCAGGAGGTTGTCCAACAAAGGTACGCCTTTCCCTCTCAATCACGCAGTACTTACATCGAGGATTTTCCTCATGATTATTCATATTCATGTTCTCCATGAGAATAATTATAGGAATGATTTAACTTCAAGCAACCTATGGGAAATCGATATCTTTGGAGTACAACAAAGCAAGGGCGACGCGTGCGTCGCCCCTACAAGGAAATCACATCTTCTTTCAGGATATAGAATCAAGCCTTAACTATCTTCTCCCGTCCCTGCTTAACATCAGCGGTCGCGTTGCGGGTATCAACCACCAGCTTGGCGTGCTTGACTACAAGCTCGTAGTCTACGTTATCGTGGTCGGTCACTATCAGGACTAGGTCGTACGAGGCGATGTTCTCAGCGCTCAACTCCACGCTTTTTTTGTCATACTGATAGCGCCGGGTATAAGGCATCTTGGGGATGTAGGGATCGTGATAGTCAACAATTGCACCCTTTTCTTCCAGAAGTTCGATGAGACGAAGTGAAGGCGACTCGCGCATGTCGTCCACGTTCTTCTTGTAGGCCATGCCCAGGATGAGTATTCGCGAACCGTTGAGCGCCTTGCGGCGGTCGTTGAGTGCATCCATTATTTTGCCCACAACCCAACGCGGCATGGAGGTGTTTATCTCTCCGGCGAGTTCGATGAACCGGGTGGGCACCTCGAACTCGTGCGCCTTGTAGGTAAGGTAGAACGGATCGATGGGGATGCAGTGCCCGCCCAGGCCGGGTCCGGGATAGAACGCCATGAATCCGAACGGCTTTGTTGACGCGGCCTTGATAACCTCCCACACGTCAATACCCATGGCGTCCAGGATGACCTTGAGTTCGTTGACCAGCGCGATGTTTACGCTGCGGAACGCGTTCTCAAAAATCTTTGTGGCCTCGGCGGCCTCGGCTGACGTTACCGGAACCGCCTCATCGAGCGCAGCCTCGTACAAAGCAACGGCCAACTCCAGACTCTCTGGCGAGTCCGCACCCACCACCTTGGGGATGTTTTTTGTGTTGTAACGGGGGTTGTTGGGGTCTTCACGCTCAGGCGAGTAGGCCAGGTAGAAATCGGCGTGTGCTGTAAGTCCGGATTTTTCTTCCAAGATAGGTCGCATCTCCTCCTCGGTTGTACCGGGAAAGGATGAGGATTCCAGGATAACCAATTGACCTTTTTGAAGATATGGTCCAATCTGGGAGGCAGTGCCGGTGACAAAGGAAAGATCGGGCTGAAGGTGCGCGTCAAGAGGAGTAGGCACGCACACCAGCAATGCGTCGGATTCAGGGATGCGGCTGAAATCGGAGGTGCACTCGAGGAGGCCTTTCTTGACGGCGTCGGCAATCCTATCTGATGCAATGTGTTTGATGTAGGTTTTGCCCGCTTTAATTGCGTCGGCCTTTTTAGTGTCTATGTCGTAGCCTATTACCTTAAACCCTTCCTCAGCGTAGGTTAAAGCCAGAGGCAGGCCCACGTATCCCATCCCCACGATTCCAACCACCGCCTTTTTGTCCTTTATCCGTTCAATAGTCAGCATCTCCACAACTCCTTTCTTGACATAGGGTGAAGCTTATTGCATCTGCGCCCGAAGTCAACACTCATACTGTAGGGGCGACGCAGAGCCTGCCCCTTGAGATGCTTTGCCATCTCATAGGGTATGCGTCGCCCCTACCTGAATGCTTGACTTTAGCTCTTCCCTATCTACAATCGGCCAAACCAAGGAGGCTTGCGTGAAACGTGTCGTATGTTTGATATTAGCAGGCGTGGTCTTGATAACAGCCGCTCAGGATCCAATTGACGAGGCGCTAGCCAGGGGCGGACTGGTTCGTGAAGATGTTGGCTTTGATCGTGAACTGATGGATCTCTACGGCGGCGGCCCGCACCGGTTGAGGATTTTTGACCTGCTGGTCAACAGACCTTTGGACATTCCCTACTACAACCAGTTGTTCGTGCATCAATTATTTGAAGGCGGCGACAGGATAGCAAAAGGGATTTTCTTTGCCTCGCTGAGGACCGATGCCGCGGTACGGCGGGGACTAATCCAGCATCCCTATACTGCGATAAAGGAGGCGATGGCCGAAGAGGAAGACAAGTTCTTCTTTGCGCTTGACGAGTTGAATCGTGTTGCGGGTAACGAGAATGTACTGTATGATTTTGAGACCCCGGCGTGGTCGGATGAGGTGGAAGAGGCGGTAGCGGTTCTTCTGCTTGCCTGCGCTCAGGCCATAGAGTACCGCGACCTTGCGTTCAGAAATCTAACAGAGAATGAGCAGCAGCGGCTATGGGATAAGGCGCTGGGATACGTTGGTGACGACACCGGCATGACTGCCGAGGACGTGTATTTTGTGGAGGATTGCATCGGCAGGGTGGAGTATTCCCTGCTCTACGCAGGACTCGAGGATTTAGCCATGGTTGCCGATACCCTGATGCCGTTCATTGATTCGGTAAAGGAGGAGTTACCGGGCTTTGAATTCTCGACGCCTTTCGGAATGGTTAAGATTGCAGATAGTTCCGATGACCTCTATCAAAATCAAGATTTTCTCCTCCTCATAGAAACCGGCGGTGATGACTCCTACGACCGTGCAGGGGCCAATCCTAATCACTTGCATCCCTTAAGCATCGTGATCGATCTTGCCGGCGACGACGGCTACGTGAATGAGTCGCACCATCCCTCGATTGCCTCCGGTGTAATGGGAGCGGGGATTATTGTGGACTGGCGCGGCAAGGATTCCTACCTAAGCAACGGCCTTGGGATTGGCGGCGGACTGTTTGGACTGGGACTTCTTTATGACCGGGAAGGCGACGACAACTACGACGGGTTCACCAACTGTCAGGGTGCGGGTGTATTCGGCAGCGGGATACTCGTCGACGTTTCGGGCGCAGACACCTACCGGGGTTTCAGAGGCATCCAGGGCTACGGGTTCACCAAGGGCTGCGGCCTGCTGCTGGATTTAGAAGGAGACGATTCCTACATGGCCCGCAACGATTCACTGCCCTTCCCATCGCCCCAGTCAAAAGAGCACAACGCCAACATGGCCCAGGGGTTCGGATACGGCAAGCGCGCCGATTTCACCGACGGCAAATCGCTGGCAGGCGGGGTGGGAGTGCTTGCCGACGGCGCGGGTAACGACGTCTACGACGCAGGCGTGTTCGCCCAGGGCTGCGGATACTGGTACGGGGTGGGGATGCTGACCGACCGTGAAGGCGACGACACTTACTCCGGGGTATGGTACGTGCAAGGCTCAGGCGCGCACTTCGCAGTAGGCATATTAAATGACGTCGATGGAAATGACACCTACACCGCCACCAAGAACATGGCTCAGGGCGCAGGCCACGACTTTACCGTGGGCTATCTTTTGGAAGAGAGCGGCGATGACATCTACAACGCGCCCAACCTATCCCTTGGGGGAGGCAACGCCTCGGGAATCGGCATCTTCTGGGACCGCGAGGGCGACGATGTCTACAACGTGACCGC
>JAUVJT010000035.1 GCA_030592225.1 Candidatus Stahliibacteriota bacterium
CCTATCACCGAGGCCGGGCCGGTGGTCAAGAGGCTCAACAGTTGCTCCGCCGCGATGATCTTTGGCTCAACCAGGCCTTGCCACAATACGGATAAAGCGGTTTGCAGGCCAATCATGCCGGCGGGCGCTCTATCCATCTCCTGCTCCTTTTCCTCGACGGCATGCGGGGCGTGATCGGTCGCTATGGCCTGGATGGTGCCGTCGGCAAGTCCTGCTATCAACGCCTGGCGGTCTTCCTCTGTCCTTAACGGCGGGTTGACCTTATAGTTGGCGTCAAAGGCCGCCATATTCTCGTCCGTAAGAAGAAGGTGGTGCGGCGTGGCCTCTGCCGTGACGTTTATTCCTTTTGCCCGGGCCTGGCGCACGAGTTCAACTCCTCTGGCGGTGGAAAGATGGGCAACGTGCAGGTGGGAATTCGTGTAGGAGGCAAGGGCAATGTCACGCTCCAGGGCAATTTCCTCTGCCACCGGCGGGCGGGTCTTGAACCCGAGTTTTGCGCTGACCACGCTTTCGTTCATCACCCCGCCCGTGCACATGGTGGGGTCCTCGGCATGGGTGATTACAGGCAAATTTAACATGTCTGCGTACTCCAGGGAGCGGCGCATGACCTCAGAAGAGCGTACCCAGTCACCGTCGTCTGAGAAGGCCACGACTCCGCCCTGGGCAAGCATGGCGTACTCGGAAATCTCGACGCCTTCTCTGCCTTTGGTTGCAGCGCCCACGGGCAGTATTTTTGCCAGTCCCAGTTCATCCGAACGCTTGCGAATGAACGCGGCCTGCTCCCTGGTATCGGTGGGAGGCTGGGTGTTGGGCATGGCGCATATGGTGGTGAATCCACCGGTCAGGGCTGCCCATGCGCCCGATTCCAGGGTCTCGGTGTCCTCGCGCCCGGGTTCTCGCAGATGTACATGCAGGTCAATCAATCCTGCAGAGACCAGCTTATCCTGCGCCTCTATTACTTCGGTATCAGCATCCGGTGAGATGTTTTCCTCAATTTTTTCAATCCTGCCGTCCGCAATCTCAATATCCGCTTTTCTTAAAGCCTTCTCTTCAGGGAAGAAGACGTATCCGGCGCGTATCAAATATTTTTTAGCGTTCAAGTTCCCCTCCTGCAAGTATATATAGAATTGCCATTCTTACCGCCACGCCGGCGCGCACCTGGGCCAGTATCACCGAGTTTGCCCCGTCGGCCACTGCAGGCTCTATCTCCACGCCTCTGTTCATCGGCCCGGGGTGCATCACCACCACGTCGGGCTTTAGTTTTTTTAATCGCTGTGCTGTAAGGCAGTAAAGCCTGCGGTACTCCCTTATGGAAGGAAAAAGGCCGGTGTGCTGGCGTTCAAGCTGGATGCGCAGCATCATCACCATATCCGCGTCCTTGCTCGCACGGTCGAAATCATGGTCTATCTCTATGTAGGGAAAGGCCTTGCCCAAATCCCTGGGGATCAACGTAGGCGGGCCGCAGATGGTTACCTTTGCTCCCATGGCGGCAAAGCCGATGATTGCGGAACGCGCCACGCGGCCGTGGGTTATGTCTCCCACGATAACCAGTCGTTTACCCTCAAAGCTGCCCACTCGTTTGCGCGCCGCGAACAGGTCCAGCAGTCCCTGGGTGGGGTGTTCGTGGGCCCCGTCGCCTGCGTTTACCACAAAGGCGTCTATCCGGTCCGCGATGAACTTTGCTGAGCCCGGGCAGGAATGTCGTATGACCACGCCGTCCACCCGCATGGATTCTATTGTCCTGACCGTATCAAGCAGATTCTCGCCTTTTTGCACCGCTGAGGTTAGCTTACTGAACCCCACCATATCCGCTGACAGTCGTTTCCCGGCCATGGCAAAAGACATGGAGGTGCGGGTGGAGGGTTCGTAGAACATATTGAGGATGGTTTTGCCTCGCAGGGCGGGTACAAAGGGTATGGGTCTGTCCAATACCTCGTGGAAGCGTTCGGCAGTATCCAAAAGAAAGGTCAACTCGTCCCTGCTCAATCCTTCGAGTCCCAAAAGGTGCTTGTGAGTCCAGGTCACTTTTCTGTCTCCTCGTTTGCTCGTTTCTTTATGAACACGCCTTCTTTGCCGTCGGTTTCTTGAAAGTAAACGTCGATTATTTCATCTCTTGCCGCGGGTATCTTTCGTCCGATAAAATCGGCGCCTATGGGTAACTCCCGGTGTATTCTGTCCACCAGCACGGCGAGCTGAATCATTCTGGGTCTTCCGAAGTCCAGAATCTCGGTAAGTGCCGCTCGAACGGTGCGTCCGGTGAACAGCACGTCATCTGCAAGCACGATGATTTTATCTGAGATGTCAAAGGGGATGGAGGATGTTTGAACCATGGGCATCTCGGCGGCCAGCTGCAAATCGTCCCGGTAAAGGGTTATATCTATCACTCCCACCGGGACTTCATGGCCTTCCAGGCGTTTGAGTTCTGCGGCCAGTCGCCTGGCCAGCACGTCGCCCCGGCGGACTATGCCCACCAGGGCCAGATCTTCGACACCCTTATTGTGTTCGATAATCTGGGTGGCGATGCGGGTTATCATGCGGCCTATCTCGGTCGCATCCGCAAGCCGGTGCTCACGCATAATCTTTACTCTTGCGCTTCCCTGCTCGCAGCAGGAGCGCAAGCGGCACCAGAACGCAGTAGCCTGTCACCAGAAGTATGGGGGCAAGGGTTATAGAGCCGCGCCACAGCGAGTAAAACCCCAGGCCTATAACCGCTATCCCGACTGCAAACAATATCCAGTTAACTATGCTGAAGCGCGGGGTTTGAGTGGCCACCGGCCCTTTTTTCTGTCGTTTACTCATTTTATCTCCTTGACTTCATTGTCATCAATAGTGTAAAGTCGAATCGAGGGCTGACTGGGGTTTGAAAGAAACACGAGCCGACCCAGTACGCCCCGGCGTTCGTCCAGGCTTCGCATGGCCTGGCATAATGAAAGATTCCTGCCCTGATTCAGGCCCTCGAACAGGAAGTTGTAGGCGTCATACCCAAGGGTGGCGGCCCAGTCGGGTTCCTTGTTGTAGCGCCTGTTGTAGTGAGCGTAGAACGTCTCAAATCCCATGGGGTTGGCCAGACGTCCTGGAGTTGCTGCAAACCATGCTCCTTCAAAAGGCGCTCCTCCGCGGCGCAGTATCTCGGTATCGGCAAAATCGTCCAGACCCAGGATGCGAACCCGCATCCGGTAATAGGCTATCTGGGGAATCACCGAAAGCAGCTGGCGGCGGTCAAACGGCACGAAGATGGCCTCGGCCCCCTGATGGCGTATCTCCAGAAAGGCGCTTTTCATCTCCACCACGGTATCGGTCAGCGCTCGCGAATAGATGACCTGCCCACCCTCGGATCTTACAGTGGCGGCAAAGGCGTCGGCAAGCAGCTTGCCCTGCTCGGTATCGGGATGCAGAATCCCGAATTTGCCTATGCCGTGACGTACCGCGAAGCGCGCTATCTCCCGTGTCTCGGACTCGGCGTAGGAGTTCAGCTGGAACAGGCACTCGTCGAGCGAGAGGAGGGCGGGGTCGGTACTGGTGGGAGAAATCATCGCCACACCGGCTTTAGCCGTAATTTTTGTAACGGCATTTACCTCAGCCGAGGTCAAGGGTCCTATGATTATTTTTGCCCCCTTGCGTATCAGGGTCTCGGCTCCTATGGCTGCGGCGGCAGGGTCGGACCGGGTATCGTAGGTCTCCAGATGGATGGTGTTGGCTCCCTTGATGCCGTGCGCGAGTTCCACCCCGGTCTTGACCGCCTGGCCGTAGGAGGAGAAGCTTCCTGAAAGCGGCAGCAGCAGTCCGCATACCAACCGTCCTGTCAGGGCAGCGGCCGAGACCTCCCTGCCTGCTATCTTGTCTATGTAAGGGCTGCGCGGGAAGCGGGCGCGGAGTTCTGCAAAATAGCGTTCCGCATCGGCGAAATCTTCCACGTCGTACGCTAAAGAACCCAGGTAATAAAGCAGCCATTCGGCCACATTTGTATCCTCGTAGTTATTATAAATGTCGACGAGGACATTGTAGTCCTTCTCCCGCCCCAGAAGATTCTTGGCCTGCTGTTCGGCGCTGGTTCGTTCTGCCGGATTGTCCGAATACAGATATACCTCAAAGTAGGCGGTGAGTGCGGGGACGTAAAGCTCCAGATGCTCGTATCCCCGGGCAAGAATCATTTGAACCTTGGCGTTCAATGGCGATTTCGGGTACTCCGCTTCCAGCTTCTGGGCCGCGCCTATGGCATGCTCCCAATCCTTTTTCTTTGCAAAGGAAAGCGAAGCAAGGTAGTAGGCGTCGTCGGCAAGCTCCGATTTGGGATAACTTTTTATGACCGCGCTAAAAGAGGAAATCGCCATGTCGTAATCACCCTTCCGGTAGAAACTCTCGCCTGTCTGGAAAACGGCGGCGGCCTGGGCTTCATACTTATCCCTGTTTACCAGGAACCAGGTGCATCCTGTGCTCGTCATAAGGATTGCCGCAGCCAGCAGCAGACGCAGGTTTTTTTTCGCGCAACTCATTATGCCGTGCCGGCCAGATGTTCTTTGGTTAGTTCCACGTAGTGCCGTCCTGCCTGGCGTATCATCTCTATAGTAGACGGATCGAGCGTGCGTTTGATAACCCCGGGCACTCCAACCACCAGACTGTGGGGTGGTATCTCCATGCGTTCGCGCACCACTGCGCCGGCGGCGATAACCGAACCCGTCCCGACTCTTGCACCGTCCAGTACGGTTGCGCCCATGCCTATAAGGCAGTTGTCTTCGATTACGCACCCGTGGATTATGGCGCCGTGTCCCACCGTAACCCTGTCTCCGATGATTACCGGCAATTCATGGGTTACGTGCAGTACGCAGTTGTCCTGGACGTTGGTTTCACGTCCGATTTTGACGTAGTTGATGTCGCCTCGTATCACGGCGTTGTACCATACGCTGGAAAGCTCGCCAAGCTGCACTTGTCCAATAAGTTGTGCACCGGCGGCAATGAAGCAGCGTTTGGCAGTTATGTTCATTCTCTGGGATATATCCATATCAGCGGAATTCTACCCCACTACCACTGTGAAGTCAAGTTAGTTACCCCTTGACGTATGGGCGACTATCCCTATTATGATAACATGACCCGGACGGATAAGACAAATGGCAAGGATCGAATTCTTCGAGCGCTTCCCAAAGTGGCGGCTTTGCTGCTGCGCGCCGATGATATCGACGAGGCGATGAACAAAGCCCTTGCCTTGCTGGGGAGGGCGGTTGACGTCTCGAGGGTATATATCTTTTCCAATCGCGAGAACCTGGAAGGTCAACTGCTTACCAGCCGGCACTGGGAGTGGGTACAGGAAGGAATCAACACCCAGATAGAAAACCCGGGGTTGCAGAACCTTTCCTACGAGGAAGCCGGGTTCGGCAGGTGGGTCAAACTGCTTTCAGCGGGTAAGGCGGTTTTTGGGCCGGTAGAGAGTTTTCCTGAGTCGGAACGTGATTTACTTAAGGCGCAGGATATTCTCTCGCTTGCGGCGGTTCCCATTGTTACCGCGGACGTATGGTGGGGATTGATAGGGTTTGACGATTGTTCTTCGCTTCGTGAATGGAGCAAGAGTGAGATTGACGTGCTTTCAACCGCGGCCGAGCTGATAGGTGCGGCCCTCGAACGTCTCCACGTGGAGCGACAGCTGCGTTACTGGAGTGAGTTCAATAGCAACATAGTCGAAAGCACCAGCGTGGGGGTGCTGGTACTTGACAAGAACGCGCGGATTCAGGTCTGGAACGGCGGTATGGAGGAGCAGTTCGGGGTGGATGCCGCAGAGGTGCTGGGTGAGGACATCTTTAGGGTTTTTCCCGTGCTTGCCGACGAAGAACTGGGCAGGATATTGCGTCATTGCATTGATGAGGAAGAAGGTTTTTCGGAAAACCGGCTTACCCACCAGACTCGCCGCAAAGGTGAACGAATCCTCGACGTTAAGGTTACTCCATTGCGTGACATAGACGAGCGATTTAACGGACTTGTGGTAATTATTAGCGATGCCACCGCTCAGCATGAGGTTGAACAAGCCCTCGCCGAGTCCGAAGGGATGTACCGCGCTCTTACCGAATCGGCGCTCATGGGCGTCTACATCTACAGAGAAGGCAGATTCCTTTTCGTCAACGAACGGATGGCCAACATAACCGGCTATTCCGTCGAAGAGCTTGTTGAGATATCCACCGGTGATATAGTCGCTCCGGATGATCGGGAGCGACTGGCCAAAAAAGTGGAGCTTATCAAGAGCGGAAAGGATAAATCATCGCACTACACCTTCAAGATAGCGCGCAAGGACGGGTCGGAAGGATACATGGAGGTATACACCCGCAGGATAATGTATCATGGTAAAGAAGCCTCCATCGGTCACTGCCTGGATATTTCTCACCGTCTTAAGGCGCAGGAGGCATTGCGCGCCTCAGAGGAGCGATACCGTTCGACTATAGATTCGATGGGCGATATGATTCACGTGCTCGACCGCGACATGCGAATAGTGATGTACAACCAGTCCCTCAAACAGTGGACGGCTGAGCTGGGTTTAGAGTTGGGGGAAGTAATCGACAAGACTCTGTTTGAGGTGTTTCCCTTCCTGCCTGGGAAGGTAAAACGGGAGTACGATGAGGTGTGGCGTACCGGTAAACCGCTTATTACGACCGAGACCACGGCCCTGGCCGGTCGATCCATCATCACCGAAACCCGTAAGATTCCGGTAACAGACAAAGAAGGGAACGCTGAACGCATCGTAACCGTGGTGCGCGATATTACCGAACGCAAGCAGGCGGAGCAGGCGCTGCTGGCAAGTGAAGAGCGCTATCGAACCTTGCAGAATAACATTCCGGTAGGGATTTTCCGAAGCACCCCGCAGGGGGAGTTCCTCTCCGTTAATCGGGCATTCGCTGATATGTTCGGCTGCGAGTCGGTTGAGGAGATGACCGGCATTTTGGCAATGGATACCTATGCCTTCCCTGAACAACGGTTGGAGTTTCTCGAACGAATGGATGCGGAAGGGACGGTCGCCGACTTTGAGGTTCAGCTTAAGCGCAAGGACGGTTTTGTGTTCTGGGCATCCTTGAACGCGACCACGGTGTTCGATGAAAAAGATAAACCTTTCCATTACGACGGGATTCTCGAAGACATCAGCGAACGCAAGCGGGCAGAGCAGGCTCTTGCCGAGTCGGAGGAGAAGTATCGGTTAATCAGTGAGAATACAAGCGATTTAATTACGGTGCTTACGTTCTCGTTGAATCCGACGTTCATCTATGTTAGCCCTTCATGTAAGGCCTTCGGGTATGAGCCTGCAGACCTGATCGGCAAATCAAGTTTTGATTTTATCCATCCTGATGATAAAAAGAAGTTGTTTCCTCTGTTGAAGGAGTATGTTGAAGCAAAGGCAGAGAAGTTCTTCATGGGAAGAGACGCAGCCCCTTCGGAAACCATCGAATTACGCGTGAGAGGCAAACCAGGTAACTGGTATCATCTGGAGAGTACCGTAGACATCGTAGGCGAGGATATACTTCTTATTTCAAGAGACATCACCGAACGCAAGCGTGCCGAGCAGGCGTTATTGAACGAGAAGAGTTTTTCCGAATCGGTGATAGCGAGTTTGCCGGGAATATTCTATCTTTTTGACGAGAAAGGCAGGCTGCTGCAGTGGAATGAGAATTTCGAGAAGATTTCAGGGTATTTGAGTGAAGAGATAGGGAAGATGAAATTCTTTGATTTCTTTGCCGGTGAGGGCAGGAAGATCATGGAAGAGCGGATTGGTGAGGTTTTCGCCAGGGGTGAATCCACTGCTGAGGCGGATTTTATATCAAAGAGCGGGAAGAAGTCCCCCTATTTCTTCACCGGCCTGCGGATGCAAATAGACGATACGGTATATCTTGTGGGTATGGGAATAGACATCACCGAGCGCAAACAAGCCGAGGAAGCGCTGAAGCAAGCGCACGAACGATTCCTTACCGTTCTGGACAGCCTGGATGCGGGTGTTTACGTTGCGGACATGGATACCTACGAGGTTCTGTTTGCTAATCAGTATATGCGTGATGCGTTCGGCGATGTCGAGGGCAAGATATGCTGGAAGGTCTTGCAGCCCGGGCAAGCGGGCCCTTGTGGTTTCTGCACCAACGATAAACTGCTTGATCCTGACGGAAGACCGACCGGCGTCTACGCGTGGGAATTTCAGAACCCCATCAGTGGGTTTTGGTGCGAGATCCGAAACCGGGCAATCCGATGGGTTGACGGCCGCATGGTTCGGCTGGAGATCGCCATGGACATCACCGAGCGCAAGCGGGCTGAGGAGGCATTGCAGGAGTCGGAGGAGCGGTATCGTCGTCTGGTGGATCATAACCCTGCCGCTATTGCCGTGCATTGTGAAGGCAAGATCGTCTATGTCAACAAGGCCGGCGTTGAACTTATGGGGGGGAGCGATCTCGAGGAGATTATCGGTAAGTCTGTTTTGGGGTTCGTGCATCCTGATTACAAGGAGATTGTGCTCGAACGAATCAGAAAGAGTCAGAAGGAAGGGAAGTTCGCGGAGCCGATTGAGGAAAAGTTCTTGCGATTGGATGGAAAAGCAATTGATGTTGAGGTAACGTCAATTCCCACCACCTATCAGGGTAAGCCGTCTTCGCAGGTGGTATTCTGGGACATCACCGGGCGCAAGCGGGCCGAGTAAGAGATAAGGCGTCACAGTCAGGAGCTTAAAACCTTGCTCGAGATAGTCACTGAGGTTTCAGCCAGTCTGGATGAAAAAGAAGTTGCCAATCTTATTACAGAAAGAGCCACCGAACTCATAGGCGCTGACGGCTGCACAATTTACAGATTCGATTCCCAAACCAAGGAGTTGGTTCCCCAGGCGACTACCATTCAGGAAAATCGCGAGGAGAGACTTTCTTATCGCATAAAACTTAAAGAAGGAATTACCGGCAAGGCGGCCTTTGAACGCAAGTCCATTCTGGCCAACAACGTTCATCTTGCCGATGAAGCGATACGTGTCCCCGGCGTAAAGGATGCACCCAGATGTCTCCTCGTTGCGCCGCTCGTGGCACAGGGCGAGCTGTGGGGGGCAATGACTCTCGTTCGTTTGAGCCGGAGAGAGTTCACAGAGCACGATCTTGAGCTTTTCGGGATTTTCGCTAACCAGGTGGCCGATGCCGCGGTCAACAGCACCCTGTTTTCGCTCCTGGGGGAGTCTGAGGAAAAGTACCGTTCGTCCGTTGAACAGGCCATTGACGGAATCGTTATCATTCAGGACGGCAAGATTGTGTTTGCCAATCGGGCAGCACTGCATCTTGTTGACTATCAGGAGCTTGTTGGAATGGAGTTCTCCCACGTTGTGGCACCGGAGTGTCGGGAGGAGTTAGCTGATCGTTATCGCCGTCGTATGTCAGGGGAGCAGGTTCCCAACGTTTACGAGATGAAGCTTCTGGCGCGTTCCGGCCAGGTGATAGACATTGAGCTTAACGCCGGAGTTATTTCTTACGGGGGCCGTCCCGCCGAGCTTGCTTTTGCCCGTGATATCCGTGAGCGCAAACAGGCCGAACAAGCGATAAGAGAAAGCGAGGAACGCTACCGTTCGTTTGTTGAACAGGCGGTGGACGTTATAACGATCGTTCAGGACGGGAAGATTGTGTTTGTGAATCAGGTTGGGGTGGTTCTTTTGGGATATGAGCTTGAAGAATTAATAGGAAAGGATTTCATTCAGTTTCTGGCCCCAGAGGTGCGTGCAGAGACGGTTGAGAGATATCGTCGCCGTATAGCAGGTAAAGAGGTTTCTAATATTTATGAGACGAAACTTCTGCTGGGTTCAGGACAAGTGATCGACATGGAGGTTAATGCAGGTATTATTCATTATAATGGGCGTCCGGCTGATTTCATCATTGCTCGCGACATCAGGGAGCGCAAGCAGGCCGAAGAGGTGCTGCGTGCCTCGGAGGAGCGGTATCGTCGTCTATTTGAAGATTCACCCATTTCCCTTTGGGAAGAGGACCTGTCGGAAGTTAAGGCCTATCTGGATGCGTTGAAGAGAAAAGGAGTCAAGGATTTCAGGGAATATTTTGACAGCCATCCGGAGGAGGTTGCCAAGTGGTCTTCCCTGGAAAGGATTCTTGACGTAAATAAATCATCCCTGGAGTTGTACGGGGCGAAGAGCAAAGAAGAACTCATTGAAAGTGTGGACAAGATATTGGGGCCGGAATCCCACCCTGCATTAAAAGAGGAGCTTGTTGCGATTGCCGAAGGGAGAACGGTTTTCCAGATAGAAAGCATCAATCAAACCCTTAGCGGGGAAAAGAAACATGTCAACTTGAGATTAGTGGTAGCGCCGGGTCACGAGAAGACGTTTTCCAAGGTGTTGATCTCTATTGCCGACATTACCGAACGTAAGAGGTTTGAGCAGGCGCTGCAGGAGAGTGAGGAGAAGTACCGTACCTTGTTCGAGAACGCTGATGACGCGATTTTCCTCATGAAGGATGATTTGTTCATAGACTGCAACTCCAGTACACTGAAGTTGTACGGTTGTGCAAGAGACGATATAGTAGGCCAAACCCCGTACAGATTTTCTCCTTTCAGTCAGCCGGACGGTTCTTTTTCCAGGGAAAGCGCGCTCGCAAGAATCAAGGCCGCGCTGGACGGCAATCCCCAGAGGTTCTACTGGAAACATATCCGCCTTGACAGCACCCCGTTCGACGCTGAGGTGTCGCTGAACCGTATGGAACTGGGCGGGCAGATACTGATTCAAGCGATCGTTCGCGACGTTACCGAGCGCAAGCAGTTTGAAGAAGCGCTGCGGGAATCTGAAGAGTTTAACCGGGCAGTAATCGAACGTTCGCCTCTTGGAATATCGGTGCGCAGCCGGACCGGGAAACTGCTCAGCGCCAACGATACCTGGAAGAGGATCTGGGCCGTTCCCGAAGAAGATTTCTTCCGCGAGCTTAATCTGGAGCGCTCGAAGCTGACATTTAGCGAGCGCGATGATTATCTTAAAGACTGGTTGCCGCAGGTAAGAGAGGTCTATGAGAAGGGGGGATACCTCCACGTCCCCGAGGCGCATACGATTAATCCCAGAGAGGGGGGAGCGCGTTGGGTTTCGCATCATTTTTATGCGCTCAAGGATGAACGGAACAGGGTGGATCGCGTGGTTATTCTAACCGAGGATATCACTGAACGTAAAGAGGTGGAAAAAGCGCTGCGGGAATCGGAGGAGAAATTCCGATTGCTTTCAGAACAATCCATCATGGGCATTATTATTGTTCAAGACGACGTGTTCAAATATATCAACCGGGCGGCAGCCGATATTCTTGAATATACCACAGAAGAGATGCTGGGCTGGAAGCCTCAGGAATATGCCAGGATTGTGCATCCGGATGATCTGGAATTCGTGATGGATCAGATACAGAAAAAACAACTGGGCAAGAAGGAGGTGGCAACCAATTATTTCTGGAAATCGCTTACCAAGAGCGGAGAAGTGAAATGGCTTGAAACCTATTCGAAAACTACGTATTACCAGGGCAGGACAGCGGATCTGTTGACGTTGGTAGACATCACGGAACGCAAGCAGGCTGCCGAAGCGCTGCGGGAATCGGAAGAGCACTATCGTACTTTGGTTGATACCGCCCAGGAGGGAATCAGTCTGGTGTCGCCTGAGGAGAAAATAATCTTCGTAAATCCCAAGATGGTTGATCTTTTAGGCTACAGTTCCGAGGAACTCGTAGGGCGCAATCTGCTTGACTTTATTGCTTCCGGGGATACCGATTTTGTCAGGCAAGAAACAGTCAGACGTGCAAAAGGAGAAACCTCTCGCTATGAAAGCACCATTATTTGCAGGGACGGTACGTCCCGGCGGGTTCTGGTCAATGCCGCGCCTATCTTTGACGCCAAGGGGCGGTTTAGCGCCACATTGGGGATTTTGACGGACATCACCGACCTTAAAAAAGTTGAAGACGAGCTGCGCCTGCGTCTCGTTTATCAGACGGCTTTTGCACAGATAATGAATAACGCGATTCGCGTAGGAGATTTCGACGCCTTTATCAAGTCGTGCCTGGAGATACTTGGTAACGCTCTGGGAGTGAGCAGGACGTTCCTGGCCACCAATCTTGAAATTTACAATGACGCAGAGCTTTTGTTACCGGATCCCTCTTCAACAGATTCCTCTTTACCCCCGGAAGAGCGGGGTCTGCAAGCCCGGGTATCGTATGAATGGCTGGCTCCGGAAATATCTTCTATCCTTGATGTTTGTTATTCGTATTCCGACATGCCTGATATCAGAGTTCGTCTTGGGCGAGGTGAGCTTGTAGCTTCCCGGGTTTCCGCTTTGCCGGATCCCGACGCGCGTGTTTTTGCCGAGGCGGGGGCCTCGTCGGTGCTTATGGTTCCCCTGCACTTACGCAACGGGTTCTACGGATTTATTGCCGCACATAATTGTCTGCAAGAACGTCAGTGGAAACAGGGTGAAACACAGGTTTTTCATACCATTGTACGCTTGATAAGCACCGTTATCGATCGTTACTTTGACGAAGAGGAGCGGCGCCTTGCAGAGGAAGCTCTTGCCGAGTCAGAGCAGCGTTACCGAACCCTGGTTGAAACGTCCTCGGATATCATATTTCTGCTTGACCCAGCAGGGCAGCCTCTTTATATCTCTTCCGCAGTTGAAAAGATGGGCTACGAACCCGGAGAGATTCTTAACCGACCTCGTGTGTTCCTTGAAGCTATTCGTACCGATGAACTGAGGATGCTCAGAGCGGTGTTTTTCAAGACGATGCAGAGCGGCAATCCGGTTCACGATATTGACTGCGAGATATACGACAGGGAAGACAGGCGGCACTGGTTTGCAGTAAGCTGGAATTGGATAAAGGATGATAAGGGGAGAGTTCTTGCGGTACAGGGGGTTGCCCGCGACATTTCCGAACGTAAGCAGACTGAAAAGGTCTTGCGATTGCGTATGGAGTACGAAAAGGTGTTATTTGAGATATCTTCATTGTTTCTGAGCGAAGGTGTGTCCGAGGCGTCTGAGAAGGAGTTTTTGGAAAAACTGGGCAGGGTTACCGAGGTCAGCAGGGTGTATCTTTTCTCCCACGAGGTTGCCGGTGATCGGTGCTTCATGGAAAGTCGTCATCGGTGGGTTTCTGAGCAAACCCCTGAACTCGATAACGACCGGATAGGTCAAATATACTACGATGAAGGGTTCGAACGATGGATCCAATGTCTTTCCACCGGGGAAGCTATTTCCGGTCTCGTAAGCGAATTGCCTGAAGGGGAACGAGTGATATTTGAAGCGGACGGGATACTCTCCATACTGGTCTTGCCCGTCTTCGTGGAGGGGCGTTTCTGGGGTGGAATCGGCTTTGACGAAGCCAAACGCTTACGTGATTGGGACGTTGAGGATATCCGGTTGATGTGGACGGCGTCCCAGATATTCTCATCGGCACTGGCCACCGAAGCCAAGGCCAGTGAGCTTGCTTTGTCCTACGAGGATCTGCGGGAACGTGAACGGCGCATATCTGAACTTAATCTGCGGCTTGTCGAAGCGGAAGAGGATGAACGCAGACGCATAGCAAGAACTTTGCACGATGAGATAGCCCAACAGC
>JAUVJT010000028.1 GCA_030592225.1 Candidatus Stahliibacteriota bacterium
CTACCGGTTTTAGAATTCTAAAGAAGGCCCTGCGGCCTTCTTTTTTTTGCAGGCTTGACATGCATGCTCTTTGTTGCATAATAGCTTATGTTAAAAAACGTACTCCAGAACTATAACAACTTAACTTGCACTGTGCCTGTAGATTTCGTGTTGATTTCCTTCAGGTGCAAACAGATTCCCGCAGACAAAACAGCCGCTCTTGCGAAAACCCCGGTAAGGGTCGGGAGGATTTATTCATGACCAAAGGATTTTTTTCAGCCATTCTACCGGCAGTTAGTGCAATCTTAATGGCAGGGTGCACGATAGTCCCGCCTAACGAGGTTCAGAATCTCCAAGCCATGGCCGCCGCAGACGGCGCCAGCGTTATACTCTCCTGGTCGGCCCCTGACAATGCGGATGGAACCGAAACCTACAGCGTTTACTTTGATTACACACTCTTGCTCGATGACATTGCTGATCTGGAATACAAGCACATTTCGCCCGGCAAGACGGGGCAATACCTCGTAACGGTAACCATGAACAGGGTAGAAAGTGGTGGTGACACCGTCTCCACTGCTCCAATCGACACTTCAACCATCACCTCGTGGGAGCTTAACGGTTCCGGTGAAAGCGGAATAGAGTTCAACGTTTCCGGCCTGTCAGTAGGCACCCAATCCATGGATTCAAGCGGCGCCGACCGAAGCAAGGTTGACTGCTACTTTACTAACTTTCTGGAGCACGCCGAAGGTTTTGACAGTACTTACTACCTTGCAAGCCCGCACATGGTTTCTTTAGACCCGGGCGAACTGGATACTACTTTCACCGACTGGCGGGTATCGGCTATCAGCGGGCCTTTGGGAGGAGCTATTGAGAACGTTACCGGCGCTCCCGCAGAAGGGTATTCGGATTCCACCGAAGTCGCCGTAAACCAAACCTACGCGGTCAAGACCCAGGACGGCTACTACGGGCTTATTCAGGTAATGACTATAGACACGACAAACGGAGAGATAGAAATCAAGACCACCTTCCAGCCGATTAAAGGTCTGCGGTGGATGTAGGAGGTTAGGATGCATAATAGCATCAAGATAGTTTTCCTGGTTCTTGTTGGCATAGCCTTCCTGATTGGTTCATCGGATGCAGTTGCCCCGGATGTCTCTGGTATGTCGGTCGAATCGTTACCTAGTGGTGATGGAGTAAAAATCCTATGGACAGCAGTTGCTCCATATTCCTCAGGTTGTTGGGGAAAAACCGAAGATCCCCTCTATGCAGTATATTTAGACGATGAGCTGATCGCAGATTCTCTTACTGAACCTGAATATGACCTTAAAACCTACGGCCATGAAATACAAGTTACCGTTTTTTGGGGTGAAAGTGAATCTCCAGGTGATGAAATCTCTGTCGCACCTATATCCATAACTACCCTCGTTGTCTGGGAACTCAACGGCTATGCTGCAAGCGGGATGGGCTGGAATACTATTTCAGGGTACGCAGCCACCTACTCGATGGCATCTGATGCTAATAAGGATAACATAGACTGCTATTTTACCAATTTTGTTTTTGGATTCGACGGAATCTACCACCTGGCCAGTCCAAGCAAGCTTAAGAATGACAAGGGTCATTCGCTTCCTACCAAAGGATGGAAGACATCACTCATCAGCGGTGCTTTGGGTGACTTTGATACGATAACTATCGTTCCCCCTGATAACGGCAACTACAACTCCGCCGCACCTGTCGCCGTAAACCAAACCTACGCGGTCAAGACCCAGGACGGCTACTACGGGCTTATTCAGGTAATGACTATGGACACGACAAACGGCGAGATAGAAATCAAGACCACCTTCCAGCCGATAAAGGGATTAAGGTGGATGTAGTGCAACTTGAAAGCGCAAGCTGGCGTCTTCATCAATAGACACGAAACTAAAGGAGTTGAACATGAAGAAACTTTTCACCATGCTGGCAGTTTCGGCGTTGATTGTAGTCTCCATGACGAGTTGTTTCATTTTCGGGACGCGCAAGCCGCCCATCACCTACGACGAACTCATGGCAAAACAGCACGTAACCTTCGCGGCTTCGTATGATAAGGTCTGGGACGCCACCTTGGGCGCGCTTTCCACTCAAAAGATTGACGAGGTGGACAAGGAATCGGGGCTCATCAGCACCCGCGAGCAAAACGTCTCCGCGACAAAGATGGACGAATACGCCTGGAGCACTGACCACGGAAGCTTTTGGTATCTGGAATCCTCGAACGCCATAGACGACGCGCGCTACTGGGTAAACATCAAGGTTTCAAAAATTACCGACGACAGCACCCGGGTGCGCGTGACCCCCAACTTTGAGATTCACGTTCGCGAGTGGTCGTGGGACAGCACCTCGACCCGTTTCTGGGAACGCATCCGCTCCCGCGGCGTGATCGAAGACATCATTGCCGGACGTATCGCCCGTGAGCTGGGGGGAGATTAAATCCGCAGATGACGACTCGTTTCACTCGTCTTCCTGCGGTGAAACTCCCTTCCGGTCGTTTCCCTTCGGTATCACAGATTAAAACGTAGGGGGCGCCCTTTCGTTATGTCATTGCGACGTTTACGGAAGCAATCTCATAAAGATGAGATCATCTCCTTCTCGTTGCCAGGTCGAGATGACAAACAACTTTCTTGCTGTACATCCGTACACAGGAATCCCGAAAACCACCTTGACATTACAGGTTTCTTTTCCATAATAAATTAGATAAGTATCAAGGCATAAAATCTATCAAGGAGGACACTGTGAAAAGATGCCTTATATTGGTGGCATGGGTCGCTGCCGGGCTGACGCTCCTTTCTGGAATATGTGATAGCGAGATTGTGTACCAAGCCAAAGGTCAGGCAGAGTTGCTGGACTACCCACCGATCGAGAACCTGGATTTCGAGGTGATTGAGGACCTGGACGGTCATACTGGAGGAGGTCTGCGGGTATTCTGGGACCCGCCTGCCGATACCACACCCGACGAATATGCGGTAGAAGTTGATGGGATCACCGAGACAATTGTCGATACAGAGTACTACGCCTACGATCCTGCAGGTGAAATCGCCGTGTATGCGGTATATGGAGAATCGTGGAGCGACCCAATAGAATTAGGTCTGAAGGCGGTCGAAACCGAATATCTTGAAGCGTGGAGTGCTGCAGATCCCAGCCCCGACCACCCTTCAGGCATAGGCTTTGCAGAAGACGGCCACGCCGAGGCCTACGCCATGAGCTGGCCCGAAAACTGGCCCTACATTGACTATTATGTAGACACCATAATGAACTTAAGCTCGCCCAATTTAAGAGAACCAGAGCCCATGAACTACGAGAACAACTGCAGCTGCGAGGAAACCGGAAGTTATGAGGATTTGGAGCTTGTCGTTCCCTGCGAGCTGGAAAGTTATGTGGTGCGACAGTTGATTACTCAGCATCAATTATACGGTCTATGGCTGGATCCCGAGGACGATGGATATACAGCCGATGATCACTTCGGCAAGGCTTATATAGTCGGCGTTTACGACCTCATGGTTACTTTCAGACTTGCCTATCAGACCGTTCCGGGCCTGCGCTGGGTGGTTACTGACAGGGGGTTTACCGGCATAGAAGAATAGCACTAACCTTTTCTCAGCAAGGAAAAAGTTTATCCTACGCTTGACCCTCTTCCCCAGCTGGTTAGAATTACCCCATGAGCAAAACCTTCCCCCGGTACCTCGCCCTCGTCGAATCGGGCGAGATTGACGAACGGATAGCCAAAGCGTGGAAGCTGGCCGAAGAGTGCAGGTTGTGCCCCAGACAATGCGGGGTTAGGAGGATGGAGAGTGCCACTGGAGTGTGCCAGGCGGGTAACGTGTTACGGGTATCCAGGTTCATACATCATCGGGGCGAGGAGCCGGTACTGTCCGGCACGCGAGGCTCGGGCACGGTGTTCTTTTCTCATTGTTCGTTGAGATGTCAATACTGCCAGAACTACCAGATAAGCTTCGAGGGCCAGGGTCGGGATGTGTCTATTGAGGAGTTCGCGCAGGGGATGGGAGACTTGCAGGATGCGGGTGTGCACAACGTCAACTGGGTCACGCCGACGCATTACCTGCCGTGGCTATTGGAAGGGCTTAAGATTGCGGCTCAGCAAGGATTAAACCTGCCCCTGGTTTACAACTGCGGGGGGTATGAGACGCTTGAGGCGCTGCGGCTGCTTGACGGCCTGGTGGACATCTATTTGCCGGATGCAAAGTACGCCGACGCGGAGCTTGCAGAGACGCTCTCCGGGGCAAAGGATTATCCTGAGGTGAATCGAGCGGCCATAGCCGAGATGTGGCGGCAGGTGGGTGAGTTGGAGACCGACGAGGAGGGCGTTGCACGTAAGGGGCTGATTGTGCGGCACCTGGTAATCCCGGGCGAACTGGAGAACACGAAAGGGGTGTTACGGGCGTTGAAGGAGACGGTGGGGGTCAAAGTTGCCATCTCCTTGATGGGCCAGTACTTCCCTACGGCAAGGATGAGGAAGACTGCCTACAATCGCTCGTTGACCGTCAGGGAGTATCAGGAAGTTGCACAGTACATGTTTGATCTTGGGTTTGAGCACGGCTGGGTTCAGGAAGGGCTGGGGGTGGAGTTAAGACATCGGCCGGACTTCCGTCGAAAAGAAGAAGAGATGAAATAATTGTAGGGGCGAGGCATGCCTCGCCCCTACAACTTTACAAATGATGCAGATATCTATTTGATAATAACCATTCGGGCGGTTTCGCACTTATTGTCTGCCTGGAATCTCATGAAGTAGACCCCTGACGACAGCGCCTTGCCGCTCGCGTCGGTTCCATCCCAGGATGTGGTGTAAGTACCTGAGGATTGATGGTTATCAACCAGGGTGCGCACCTTACGGCCAAGGGGATCATAGATTGCCATCTTAACGTGAGCGCCCCGGGTAAGCTGGTATCTTATCGCGGTTTCGTTTCTGAACAGATTGACGCCAAGTACCTGGATTGAGCGCTCATCATCCTGCTCCTGCACCCCTGAATCTGCTCCAATCTTCAGCAACCAGATATCGTATCCTCCGTCACCAAAAGATGAAGTGTTTCCGGCCACAATGTATCCGCCGTCCGTGCTCGCTTCAACCGCACACGCAATGTCCCAGCCGCTGCCTCCATAGGTGCTCTCCCACAGCACCTCGCCTGAAGTGCTCACCCTGACTATATAGACATCGAAGCTGCTGCTGCCGACGATTATGTATCCTCCGCCTGCTCCTTGTGCGATACAGTTGGCGTTATCCAGACCGCTTCCCGGGTACGTCTTCGACCAGACCTCTTCACCTTCAGAATCGGTCTTTACCAGATAAACGCTGCCCCCGGACGTACCCGTCACTACGAAGCCGCCGTCTGAGGTTACCAGAACACAGCGGCCTTCACTGCCGCCGTACGTCTTGGTCCAGCGTTCGTTACCTGACCCATCGGTTTTCATCAGGAACACTTCGGGCGATCCTTGCCCCCATGATTCAGATTGTCCCGCGATTATGAACCCTCCGTCAGAGGTCTGCTGGATAGAATAAGCCTTGTCGTTTCCGGAACCGGCAATCGTCTTTTCCCATTGTTTATTTCCGTTTTGATCGGTTTTAACCAGGAAAACGTCCGAGACACCTGCTCCTCGCGACCGGCTGTAACCTGCAATGACGTATCCGTCAGAGGTTTTAACCAGACACTCGCCGGCATCAAATTCATCGCCGCCGAACGTCTTCGTCCAGGCAGTGTCCCCACCAGCACCAAGCTTAACCAGTCCGACATTGTCGTAATACACTCCTGCAACCACGTAACCACCAGGAATCTGCACTGCTGATTTGCCTATGCCTGCCCCGTAGGAACGCTGCCAGGTAACGTTGCCCAAGGCGTCGGTTTTTATAAAGGCCATATCACCGTAGGCTAAAGCAAAGGACTTCGTGTCTCCGGTAATAAAATAACCCCCGCCTGAGGTCTCGACTACTGCATAACCTCCATCCTCTCCCGACCCGCCGTACGTTTTTGTCCACAGGGTGTCCGGGGCCTGGGCTGCAAGGGAAGAGGCCGAAACAAGCATCGCCATCACTCCCATAAATACGTCACGTTTTCTAACCATACTATCTCCTTCTCTCCAAGTTTCCAGGGGCAAGCGTGAACCTTTACGGTACTTCGGGACCCAGGAAAGGACCAGCCGCCCATATTTTACCTGCAAATGATCTTACCGGTAATATTATCCCCGAAAATACACGGTTTGTCAACCCACCTTGCGAGTAACCAGAGCTTTCTGGAAAAGTCCTCGGTTCCATCTGATTCGGCTCCTGCCTGCGTTTTCCCTGACATATACCGATGCGCGGATTCTTTCCTGCCCCCTGATCGGTATATTCTCTCTAACGAAGCATCACCAGCCTTGCTGTTTGCCTGCAGGAGCCGGCCTTGAATACTTCAAGGTCAATTGCTCAAAAACCTGAATTCCACACGCCGATTCCGGGCCCGGCCTTGCTCGGTCTGGTTGGTATCCACCGGTTTGGTTTCGCCGCAGCCCTTGCCGATGAGATTGGCTGACTGGCAACCTATGGAAATAAGGTGGCTTACTACCGACTGGGCCCGCTGGCGGGAAAGTTCAAGGTTGTACTCAGGACTACCCACGTCATCGGTGTGGCCTGAGATTTCGACGCGCATCCCCGGGTTGGATTTAAGCAATTCGGCAAGTCTGCCCAGTTCGGGATAGGATTCGGGGCGAAGTTCCGCCCTGTCAAAATCGAAGAAGATGTTGTTGATTCTTACCGACGTACCTTGCTCCTTGATTTCTATGATGGAGATCATTACGATGTCCTCGGTGATATCAAGGGTGAGGGGATCGGCGGTGAGGTCAACGTTATTGGAGCGCGGGTAATATCCTTCCTTCTCCGCGTAGTACCCGTAGTTGCGGCCCAGGGGCAGAACGATGAAGTACGAACCGTCCCGGGGATTGGAGCGCAGCTCGCCCACGTTCTCGCCTGTGCTCAGATTTTCCCATTTGATGGCCGCGTCTACGGGGCTGCCGAACTTGTCGGTGACTTTGCCCGAGACGGTGGCCACTGCCTCGGGACGCACCGCGCCGGGAAGGGTAATGGAGTAGATGTCGTAGCCGCCGTGGCTCTCCTCACCCTCGATACCGTAGGAAGAAAAGCAGGCCACGTCGCCGGACGTGGCAACGGTATAACCAAAGTCGTTGCCCGCGGTGTTTATCTCCTTGCCCAGGTTCACTGGTTCACTCCATTCTGTCCACGAGGTATCACTGAGACGGGTGGTTTTGAACACATCCATTCTGCCCAGCCCGTAATGTCCGTCAGAGCTAAAGTAAAGGGTCTTGCCGTCAGGATGCAGGAACGGGGTGCGCTCCGCGTAAGGGGTGTTGATTGAATGACCCAGGTTGACAGGTTCGCCCCATCCCTGTGGAGTGCGCAGCGAAACGTATATGTCGGTGTTGCCCGCTGTATTGCCGTGAAAGGGTTCGTCCTTGGCCGCGAACTTACCCACGTTGCCCGGCCTGTCCGAGGTAAAAAGCATCGCCTTCCCGTCAGCGGTCACAAATCCATCGTCCTCGTAGTATATGCTGTTCACCGGGCGCGGCAGGTGCTGTACGGCTCCCCAACCTTGCCTTGTATGGTCAACGAAAAAAATATCGCCCCGGCCAAAGCTGCCCTGATAATTGCCTAAAACAATAAGACGGTTGCCATCAGCTGAGATGGATGAAGGTGACTCGTTTTGGGTTGTATTTATCCTCTCCATATTGCGAGCCTTACTCCATCGTCCCCTCTGATAGACGGAAAAGAACACGTCCTCGTTGGCGAGGCGGCCATAACGTTGTCTACCGGTAAAATACAAGTATCTGCCGTCAGCCGAAAGCACCGGCAATAATTCATGTGCCTTGGAGTTGACATCAGAACCCAGATTGCGAACCTCGAGTTCTTCCTCTTCTGCTTTAAGGAGCTCCGCAACCGCGTCAAAACGAGAGGCAAAAGTAGCGTCGCGGGAGGTGAACAGGGAACGGTATTCTTCGTAGACCTCGACAGCCTTCTCCCACTGGCGGGCACGGATGTATGGCTCGGCAATACGCTCCACTATCACGTAAGCGTCTTCGCTGGGGGCAAGGCGCATGGCCAGACGCCGGTAGCGCTTAAGTTCTTCCTCGCCGGCAACATCGCGCTGATTGCTGAGGTCAACCAGGGTCTGATTCATGACGCACCCTGTTAACAGGAAAAATGACACAAGCAAAGCCGGCCTTGATAACCTTCGACCCATGTATAACTATGCTCTGGATTCCGATTTTGTCAAGCTTAAATGGAATCCCATGAAGCCAGCATCACAAAAGTTAACTTGAGAACAATCTCAAACGCTAGTCGGGTTGTCCGAGAATGACTTATACGCTTGCGACGAAGTCAATCCGCAGATTACACAGATTTCACCGATTAAGGAAAAGACTCGATTTTCTCAAGCTACACATATACATACCTTACCTTGGCTGGTTGATTTTCGCTCTGTACCCGACGTCGGACAAGCTCCTAGTGGTAAGGATAAGTGGTATCCGGCTGTATGACGTAGACGCGGGAACGCACCGTCGTCTGTGCACCAAACACACCCCACGCGCCCGGGATGTGCATGTAGTCTTCTGCGCGGATGTCAGGGTCCCAGCGATCTTCTCTATAGTACCGGTAGTCGTAAACGTTGGTATCCAGGGCGGATATAAAGATGATCGCGGAATCGCCGAGCCAGATATAGTAAAGAAGCTCCTCCGTGATGAGCGTGGAGTTCAACTCGCCTGACACGAGAACAGGGTAGGAGAACGATGAATCAACGATGACCGTGTCCTCATCTTCCCAGCTCATCCAGGCAAGCAGCCTTACCGAGTAACCGCACGCACCGCCGGACGAACCCCATTCAAGGGTATCAGCAGCAAATAAGGTGTCGCCCAGGGGTAAGGTAATCTCAAAACTTGCAGGGATGGTGGTACGCGCCCTTACTTCCTCGCCCGTTGGATAGGTAATCGCAAGCTCCCAGGTCTGACCCGGGGATAATTGGATGGAATCGGAATAGCGACCTGCCGAGTCCGGGTTTTCAGTAAGGACAAAGCTCTGCTGACCTTGCTTGAGAGCGACATCGGCGCCGCTCACCCCGTTCCAGGGAAAGACCATGTATTGATGAACCATGAACGTGTCATCGTACCAGAAGGTGTCGTAGACCACCGCCTGCTTCAGGGTGTCGTCTATCGAGGCTGTACGCCCGACCATAACCCTGGCTTGCAGGGAGTCGGCGCACAGCACTGCGTAGATGTTGGGTTCGCCCTCGTACTGATCAGGGGTAAGGTCGCAGGATAGGATGACGACGGTTGCAATGACGGATAGGGCGAGGAGTGTGCGTGATTTCATCATAACCTGGCCCTTATTCCAAAGCTGGGTATGGGGATGGGGATCATGTATGTCGGTTCCCGGTGGGTTATGCCGTTCTCATCCGGTCCCCAGAAGTCGTAAAACAGCACGTTCTTGCGGGCGTAGACGTTGAGCACCTGCAGGTAGAACTCCGCATCGAACCTCTTGAATAGCTTGAAGCTCTTGGTGAATCCTGCATCGAGACGATGGTATGGCGGGTAACGCACTTCGCCTCTTCTTCCCGAGATCGGCAACCAGTTAATACGTCCGTTAGGATTCACTTGCTGGTACCAGCCGATCTGGGCGGTGAACGGGAAACCGGATGAAAATACCCAGGCCGAGGTCAGGGTCCATCCCTTGCCCAGGGGTAGGGCAAAGGACAAATTAAGGTTGTGCCGGGAATCGTGCAACGGGTAGAACCAGTCCTCCTCGCCGAACCGATAGCGTGTAACCGAGTAGGAATAGCCTATCCAGGAGTAGCCGCGCTTGAGCAACGCCTCCGCTCCGTAAGAGTAGCCCTGTCCCGGGGTAATGGTGGCGGTATCGGTGGTGGGGCCTTCACCGCCGAACAACTCGGCCTCGCGCAGATTGCGCAGGTCCTTGTAGTAGAATTCCACAGAAACACTCATGTCCTTGGGAAACAGACGCTCGGTTCCGATAGTGAACAATGCCGATTGTAAGGGTGGATAGCTCTCGTCGGCTCCCATCCACTGCTGAAAGAACTGGATGGGCAATTTGAGCATCATCTCGTCGCGGGGATAGGGGACGTAGAGATATTGATAGTAGAGTCCTGCCCCGGCCTTTAGTGCCCAGTCCGCGGTAAGGCGGTGCTTGACCCCCAGTCGGGGCGCAACCCGCCAGTAGCTGCCGGAGGAGAAGAACTCCCCGCGTACCCCGGTCTCAATGACCCACAGCGGGTGCGGCTCCCACTTATCCTGCAGATAGACGGCGGCGAGCCAGAACGTATCGCGCTGGTTGACCCACAGCGTATCCCATGACGAATCCGGATTGTGCTGAACCCAACCCTCGCCCATGGAGTTCATGGTTTCAATAACCTTGCCTTCGGCACCGAACTCCAGGGTATGCTCCGGACTGCTGAACCAGCTAAGCCCCCATTGCAGTCCCAGCTCGCCGATGCCGCTTTTCAAACCGTAGGTATACTCAAAATCAGGTTCGTCTCTTTCAATCACCTCGGCATCGAGCCGGTACCGGGTGGCGTTGAACCCCAGCAGTGAAAAAAGCTTGGGCGTGAAAAGATATCGCCACCGCAGTCCCAGTGTTCCGTTGCCCCAGCGGAAATCCAGCGCCGCCTCTTCCTTAAAGCTAAGCACATCGTCGCCGAAGAATCCTGATATGGTAAACCGGGAGCGTTCGCTGGCGTCCCAGTTAACCTTGGTCTGCAGGTCATAGAAGTGGTAGGGAAGGTAAATTGTGCCGAGCTCGGAATCCTCCAGGGATTTTGAGAATATTTTGTCAAGTGACCAGGTGACGAGGTCTATGTAGGTGCGGCGGCCTGCAACCAGCCACGAGCCTTTTGCCCCCCACGGAAGGGGACCCTCTACGACAAGCTTGGATGTGAGAAGGCCTATTTCGCCTGCGGCCTCTATCCGTTCGCTGTTGCCCGCCTTCATCCGTACGTCGAGCACCGAGGAGACGGCCCCGCCGTAGCGTGCCGGGTAGCCGCCGGTGTAAAGCTCGGCACCTTTGAGCGATTCAAGGATAAAGGTGGAGAAGAATCCCATGAGATGGTAGGGGTTGTAGACCGCTACACCGTCGAGAAGGATAAGATTCTGGTCGGCGGTGCCGCCCCGGATGTACAGCGCGGAGGTAAAGTCGGATCCCGAGACGACTCCGGGCAGCATTTCCAGGGCCCGGAATAAATCCTGCTCCACCAAACCGGGCACCTGCCTGAACTGGGTAAAATCCATGCGCTTGACGCCCACGTCCACGTCGTGCTCAAACCGGGCCCGTTCCGCGGTTATCTCGACTTCAGCCATGCCCAAAGGCTGGGGTTTTAGATAGAAATCACGACGCAGCCTTTGGGCGGGCTTGACTTCGATATCCACGCGCTCCTCGGTAAAACCTATCATTGATATAACAAGGGTATGCCTGCCCGCAGGCACCCCGGAAAGCACGTAGTAGCCCTGCTTGCTGGTGGCGGTGCCCATGCTGTTATCGGAAAGGTAGACGTTGGCGTAATCCAGGAACTCCCCGGTCTGGGCCTCGCGCACGAACCCTGCAACCATGCCGGTCTGAGCAGCCCAAAGCGTCGCTGCGCTCAGAAACAAACCCAGCATCACTCCTGGTAACCTATCCATCAAGCAGTCTACCTCTTTTTTAATCTTTGTCAACTGACGGAGGATAGGGGGTTGAGTGCAACGAGACACCTTGTCATCAGGAAGGTTCCGCTAATCTGTGGAAATGCTGCCGGTTCATGACCTCTAAAAAAGATCAGGTGATCTCACTTGACAAGGCCTTCAAACGGCCTATTCTTTCTTGTAAAGAGTTGAGAAAGGAGGGAGTATGAAACTCTCAAAAGTCCTGGAAACGTTGTTATTGCTGGTTACCTTTGCCGCAGCCGCGGAAGGCGATTTGTTGTGGAAGTACGAAACCGGCGGCGGCATCCAGACCTGTGCGGCGATAGGCCCGGACGGAACAATCTACTTCGGGTCAGGGGACGGATACTTCTACGCACTTGATCCCGATGGAAATGAAAAGTGGCGGTTCCGCACCGACTGGATAATAAAATCAGCTCCGGCGATAGGGTCAGACGGAACGATTTATTTCGGGTCCGGGGATGGCTACGTCTATGTGCTCAACCCTGACGGAAGCCGGAAGTGGAAATACGACACCGGCGGCTACGTATACTCATCACCTGCAATCGATACGAACGGGTACGTATACGTAGGGGCAGGAACCAATTTCCTCATGGCCTTTGATCCCGAGGGCAATCTGGCGTGGGCTTATCCTACAGGGGAAGGCAAGAGAGTGGAATCATCACCGGCGATAGCCTTCGACGGCACCATCTGCTTCGGGTCCAAGGACGGCTACCTGCATTCGGTGACATCGGCAGGCCAGCTGAAGTGGCGTTTTGATACCCAGGGTGAGGTAAATTCCTCCCCGGCCATTGATGCGGATGGATGCGTCTACGTGGGCGCCGACGACGGTATCCTCTACGCCATCAACCCTGACGGAACCCTGCGCTGGAAGTTCGCAACCGGGGGCAAGATAACCTCCTCACCGGCCATTGGCGAGGATGGAGGAATCTACGTCGGCTCGAATGACGGCTTCCTTTACGCCGTTGATAAGAAAGATGGAACCCAGCTCTGGAACTACCAGACACCTGATGCGATTGATTACTCCTCGCCGGCCATCGGCGCTGACGGTGTTGTCTACATTGCGTCCACCTGGGGAGAACTCTACGCCATCAACCCTGACGGAACCAAACGCTGGGAGGAGGAAGTTTACAGACCAGTAAAGTCCTCGCCCGCCATCGGCCCGGACGGAACCGTGTATTTCGGGCACGTAGAAGGCTCACTGTACGCGGTCTCCTCCTCATCGCTGGGACTTGCCGCCTCGTCTCCGTGGCCCAAGTTTCGCCACGATGTCCTGAACACCGGCTCATTTATGACCGGATGGACCGGTGTGTGGGAAAGCCCCGACAAAAAACCAGTAATGACGTTGAACGCCAATAATATCTCGGACAGGTTGAGGGTATCCTACACTCTGGCTGAAAATCAACAAGGTGTGCTGCGGGGTGTGTTACGGATCTACGACGCGCTGGGGCGTCAGATTGAACAAATGACTGTGCACGCTGAGGGTGTGGTTGAACTCCGCAACGACTTAAATCCAGGTATTTATTTCGTGCAGTTGGAGTCGGCGGGCAGGCGGGTGATGCTAAAAACGGTGCTGGTGCACTAGTCTTTGGTGTTTCCGTAATTTCGACATAGTACAATACCTACGGAATTGGGGTAAATACTTTGTTTCTTTCGTGGTTTATTTCGTTGCCTTTGACGGAGTAGCTGATTTGAAAGTGCAATCCGTTCCCAGAGTAAATGCATACATTGCTACTGCCGAGGACACCGCCGCCATACACAAACTTAACATTAAGAAAGGCGTAGAACAAGAATTGTTAGTGGTTGTTAAAAGAGAAGAAAAAATTACACCAGGAGATACAATACTTAGCAGCTTTATCGTTCACTTCGAGCTAAAGTCCGACACGGGTCGTTAGAAATACGAAAATGTTTGGCGGGAGCCTTCGGGCGCCCTTTTTTGTTGACAGGAGATAAGGAGGGTGTAGTATCACGTATGACGCCCTACGACTTCATCTGCCTTAAGCGCGAAGGCAAGTCCAATGATCCCGACGACATAAAGCGGTTCGTGCAGGAATACGTGGACGGTTCAGTTGCAGACTACCAGGTCTCTGCCTGGCTGATGGCAGTGTGTTTCAACGGGTTGAACGAAGAGGAGTTGACTGCCTATACCGAGGCGCTTATTGAATCGGGTGAACGGTTTGATCTCAGTTCGATCCCCGGGTTTACGGTAGACAAGCACTCCACCGGCGGGGTGGGCGACAAGGCCTCGCTGGTGCTGGCTCCCCTTGTTGCCGCGTGCGGGGTGATAGTACCGATGATTTCAGGGCGAGGATTGGGGCACACCGGGGGGACACTTGATAAGCTGGCGTCAATACCCGGGTTCAGAACCGATTTGACGGCAGAGGAGTTCAAGAGATATCTGAGAGAGATTGGTGTGGCAATGATGGGCCAGACCCCTTGCTTATGTCCGGCTGACGGGAGGATTTACGCATTGAGGGACGTAACAGCCACAGTGGAATCTATTCCGTTGATCGCGGCATCCATATCGGCAAAGAAGATAGCCGAAGGGACTGACGGACTGGTTCTGGACGTAAAGGTAGGCAACGGGGCGTTTATGACTGACGAACAGTCAGCCGAGCTACTTGCCCGCGAGATAATCTCAATCACTAATCGATTCAATGTTAAAACAACATCTATCCTGTCAGACATGAATCAGCCGTTGGGACGGGCGGTAGGCAATGCGCTGGAGGTGGCAGAAGCAATAGAGTGTTTGAGAGGTAAGGGACCTGCAGATTTGCGTCAGCTTGTGCTGGAACTGGCTGCCCAGATGCTGGTACTGGCCGGATGGACCGATGCTGATAAGGCCAGAGCTGATGCAGAGAGAGCGCTGGATTCAGGCAAGGCTACCGGTAAATTCAGGGATATGGTAACCATGCAGGGAGGGGATGCACGGATTGCCGATGACTTGTCCCTGCTGCCGCAAGCGAGATTCAAGATTCCGGTAAGAGCCGTGGAATCGGGTATAATCCAGAATATAGACACTTACAGGATTGGGATATTGGGTGGTCAACTCGGTGCGGGGAGAAGACGGAAGGACGACCGGATTGACCCCGCGGTGGGGTTTGAGATTGCCAGGAAAACGGCAGATGAGGTCGAGAAAGGTGAAGTTCTGGCTCTCGTCCATGCAAACGATGAATCTGCAGGGCTTAGGATTGCGGAGGAGTTGAGGAAGTGTTTTGAGCTTGGAGAGGAGAAAATGTTGCCCCATCCTCTGATTGTTAAAAAAGTAGGTTAAGGAGGCCAAATGTCACTTAACAAGGAAGAGAAATTGAAGATTCTGGAACAGCTGAAGCACGCAACAAATTTCAATTTGCACGTTGGATCACTGCTCGATCGTTATACTTGTAAACACATTTCGCCACTGAGAGATATTACAAGCGCAGAAACGTTCGAAGAACTTAAAGTAGACATAAATATCTTCTGGGAATATCTCAAGTCTAAAGGATACGTTTACATTAGCGGTCACCACGCTGGTGAATCTTTCAAGCCGAACATCAAGAAAATTGAAGAATTATGCGGAACCCTCAAAGAATTAGGGGATATTATTGAAATTGATTTGGATTCCGTGGTTTTTCACAAGCAACTTCGGGAGGAGATAAGAACCTCTTTTGAAAATGGTGACTATGTCACGTGTCTTAGCGAAGCAACCAAACTACTGGAACGAAACATCCGAACTAAAGCGGAAGCACCTTCTACAGAGAGAGGGATAAGTTTAGCTTCATTCGCTTTCAACGCTAAAAATGGCAAATTGACCATCCCGTATTGCCAAGACAACAAACATCAGGAAGGCATACACCTCTTATACAGAGGAGCATTTGGTTACATCCGGAATTTAGCTATTCATCATTCCGATGTGCTCAACGATCAACACGATAACCTTCAAATGATTATCTTCATAGACTTCTTGCTTCGTCTACTTGATCAATCTCAGCCGCGTCCATTTATCAACACGCAAGACACGTAACACCTTAACTTAACTGACA
>JAUVJT010000003.1 GCA_030592225.1 Candidatus Stahliibacteriota bacterium
GCAAACGGGACATAACCACGGACAGGCTGACCACATCAGGCCCCTATGCCATCTTCCGCCATCCGTTGTACGTCGGCAATGCGCTTCTTGTCGCGGCAGGATTGACACTCCTGCAACCCCATTGGATACTGATTATCCTGACAGCGCTGGGGTTCGTGTTCCTGTACCTACTCATAGGCAGAGCCGAGGAGCGCAAACTGGCGGAGCGATACGGCGACGAGTACGAGGAATTTCGCAGACGTGTTACCCCGTTCTTTCCAAAGAGATTTGTTGGACCGCTGTTTGCCGGATTCAGCCTGCGCTGGGCATTGAACGAGTACAACACCTGGATTTGGGTGGCACTGCTTTATCTACTGGCGTTTCTGCGTACCTTGGTTCCCAGTTTGGTTCCGTAATCTGTACCATGCGTCTCATGTTGGCCTTCTTCCCGGACGGCGGGATTGTCGTCCAGAACGCTTCAGCCTTGCCGTTGGTCTGAGGACGATAGGGACGGGTATAACGATGTTTGATCCCTGCAACAACCAGCGCTATCTCAAAAGCATGGAGCGGACGGGCAGGACGGATATGGGTGCTAAACTCCTTACCGTTATCGGTCAGGATGGCCTTGAACTTAATCCGGTAACGCACCCAGAACCAGCGCAACGCACGCCTGACGAACCGGGCAGCAGTCTTAGCCTTTTTGTTCGGCACAAGTTCTCAATAGGTTAATCTGCTAGCATCATCCAAAAGCGCCATCTCATAACGCTTGTCTTTAGAATCTTCGCCCTTGATGTTAGGCAACTTCTTGGTGTCCATGTACCCTAACTCGCCTGGGGTCTTTTTCTCGTAACGAACTATATCCTCTTTACGATTCTTGCGGGAAGCAGGATACCGCTTGAGTACGTTATAACAGGCGCGTTGACTCAGAGGACATCCTGTGGATGGGTTACCTATGCTGCAATCCCTTAGATACGCTGCTATCAAAGGAGCTGTCCAACCCAGACGGTGATGCATTCACTATCATCCGCTCGTAGTCCTTTGGCGCTCTTCCGTAAGGACGACCGCGAGGACCAGCCTTACGGGGAAGAAGGCTCCCAGGCCTCCTGTTACCCTCAAACCAACGTGTACGCATCCGATACGAAGTGCCCCGTCGGGCATAGCGTACGGGCAGTGTAACCTGCGAACTCCGCAAGTTCCAATACTGTCTTGAACCGCTTGCTTTCTTCTCGCATCACTCTTTCCATCTCAACCATTAATGGCTTTCGTTGCTTGATCATGGCTTCTTTCTCAGGTAAAGTCATACTTCTATCCTCCTTGTTCTTAACTCTACCTGAGACGCAATTCACTGCAACCTACACCTTAGCATTCAGATACTGCCCTCTCGTTCTTGACATCCTACCCACTCCCCATATACTCCCTCCATGACTTACGGGATAGACATCGCAGGAGCGGAAATCAGGTGGGTGCGACTTAATCCCGCTAATACGTCGCCCTCTGATAAATCCGCCTGTGGCCGCATCGCGCTTGAAGCCAATGCGTCAGGGCAGAGCATCAAGCAGGCCCTGCGGACGTTCTTCTCAAGCAAACGGGTGAAGCGCTTTGTGTTTCCCCTATACGGTCAAGGGGTGCGGGCCAGGTGTTTTCCTTCAGACAAGGTGGATATATCCGAGCTTGAGGATAACGTATCCTGGGAAGCGAAGTTCATGCTTGCCTATGACAAGCATCGCGACGTGTTGAGTTTTGATCCGCTTCGCAGCGTGGCCAACCAGACCTGGGTCGCGGCTGCAGCGGCTCCACTGGAGACGATTCGCGCTCAAACCGAGCTTTTCCCCAATAGCCCCGCATACACAGATACCGCTTTAACCGCGCTTGCCAACGCGGTGCTGGAGTCCAAATGGGGTCAAAAGGACGTCAAAATTCTGCACCTGGACAGGAACAGGGGGTTTGTCGTTGTTGTAAGTCACGGTAATCCTATTCTTACGCAGGAGATTCCCAACGTTAAGTTGACGGACATCAAGCTGGATAAGGATGCGTTGAGTTTGTGGCAGGATGAGTTGAAGCTGCGCCGCAATTTTCTTCCCCAGGATAAGCGGGGGCTTGACCATTTTCTGCTGTCCGGCGAGGCAGCCACCGTGGCTGAAAACGCGGTTGCTTTGGGTAAGCGCATCGATCTGGCGGGCGAGGTGTTCAATCCCTTTGAAGGGACACAGATCGAATACGAGCCTGAGGAAGCTGCGCTCTACACCCTGGCTTACGCATGCGCATTGAGAGGTCAGGGATGATAAAAATAGACCTTTCCCTGCCGCGTCGCCGGGAAAAACTTACCGCCCTGCAATTCATACTGCTTTTTGTGGGTATCTTGCTGGGAACCGCACTCATAGCAGGCATTTGTCTCGTGCTCCAGTGGAATTCACTCAACAACCTGGCGGGCGAGATTGAGGAACTAAGAGCAAGGCGCGATTCGCTCGAGGTGGTGAGCGCGGAGATTATCGAATACGAAGAATTCCATGAGCGCTACACGGGTTTTTTGATGGCAATGGACGAGGCGGGTGTTTGGGCAGATAAACAGCTGGATATACTGACTCGTTTGAGAACTGACCTTGAACCCGGTATGAGGCTGCTGTCGGCCAGTATTGCAGGCGACAGCGTGGTTAGTTGGGTTTTGAGTCCTTCCAACGTCAAGGTGGCGCGCTACGTAGAGGCGCTTTCCCGCAGCGGTTACTTTGCAGAACTTGAAAGCGTTCCCCAGGGAACCAAGCAGGGCTTGATTGAGCACAAAGTGGTGTTGAGGTTGCGATGAAGATTGCAGTAAGCGTTATATTCGGGGCGCTGTCCGTTCTTGTGATTGCCGGCGGCGTATTTCTGGGGCTGCGTAATCAGCAGCATCATCAGGATTTCCTTGAAGAACGCAGGGAGCTTTCCGCCCGGGTGACGGAACTTGAAACCCAGACCTTCAACTGGGATGGTTTGCCTGAAGACGTTGCCAGGATTCGGACCGAACTGGATAGCATTACCGATACCCTTTTGCTTGCCGAACAGGCGCTTTCGGAGCGTCTGGGTGTTCAGGGTCCACTTTACAAATCTCCCAGGTTTGCCGTCGGTGAACCCCATGAAGGCGGGGGATGGCGGGTTTATCCCTTTACCCTTACCATCGAGGGGCGTCCCGCAGCGGTTGATTCTTTCCTGAGAGACTTGAACCGGGATCTTCCCCTTACCCGTATGGATCAAATAGACGCCGTTCTCAAGTCCTCCCGCAGGCTCAAGCTCGATATAAAGGGTTTGGTGCGATTTCCGCTTCAGGACTGAGACCCGGTGGGCGAATCCGAAAACAAGCATCCAGATAAAAATCTCCGCCAGATAGTTAAAAAACTTCGAGCGGAATGTCCATGGGATCGCAAGCAAACCACCTCCTCAATCGGCCATCTCTATATCGAGGAGGCCTACGAACTCGCAGAAGCGCTGGAATCAGGCGACGGCGCGAGGATCGAGGAAGAGTTGGGTGACCTGCTTTACGTCGTTTTGATGGGAATCCGGATTGCCGCGGACGCAGGGCTTACCGATTACGAAAAGGTGGAACAGAAGGCCAAATCCAAGCTCATACGGCGTCACCCCCACGTGTTCGACAATTTGAAAATCAACGATGAATCCGAGATTCTTGCCAACTGGGAAAAGATTAAGGAAACCGAGAAAAAGGATAGAAGAGAGGCAGGATTCTTTGACGGCATCCCCAAATCCATGCCTGCGCTCATGCGTGCCCAGATGATGCAGGAGCGGGCGGCCAGGATTGGTTTTGATTGGCCTTCTGCACAGGGTCCGGTTGCCAAAATCAGGGAAGAGACAGTAGAACTTGAAGAGCATATTGTAGCAGGGGGGACTAAGGACGACTTGGAATACGAACTTGGTGATTTGCTGTTCTCGGTGGTGAACCTGGCACGGCACATCAATATCAGGGCAGCCGATGCGCTCGGACGCGCAAACCGCAAGTTCCAGCGTCGGTTCGAGGAGGTGCGCAGGCTGGTCAGGGAGCGTAATCTCGACCTTGCCAAGCTGGGCATCAAAGAGCTGGATAAGCTGTGGGACGAGGTTAAGGCGCAGGAAGAGCTAACCACAGATTGACGCAGATGACAACTCGTTTCACTCGTCCTCCTTCGGTGAAGTTCATTTCATTCGCTTCCCTTCGGTAAAATTGTAGGGGCGACGTATTAGCGGAATTAAGTTGCACCCACCTGATTTCCGCTCCTGCGATGTCTATCCCGTAAGTCATGGGAGGAGTATATGGGGAGAGGGTAGGATGTCAAGAACGAGAGGACTGACTCAGAAGTAAATTCTGCTTGTACTTGCAAAGATTGACAAATCCGATCTGAGGAGTATAGTCTTCCGTAATGATACGAAAAATTCGAATTCAAGGCTTCAAGTCTTTACCTGATGTTGAGTTAGAGTTAGGGAGGATCAACGTCTTCATCGGCGCAAACGGCAGTGGCAAGAGTAACATCCTTGAAGCGATAGGAATTCTTGGTGCGGCGGCTTCAGGTTCTGTAGAATCAGAGAGTATTCGTTATCGTGGTGTGCGTTTAGGGACCCCTGCGTTATACAAAAGTTCTTTCATTGGAAAACGCTTCAGAACAGTAATTACTTTGGAGGCATGTTGGAAAAACAGAGGTATAGATTCCTCATATAAAGTTAGTTTGTTCAATCCGATAGAGAAGCCGACCGAAGAGTGGGAGTTCCAGACTGAAACGCTTAAATCCGGGGATCTAGTTTTCTTAACCAGAAACCCTAAAACGTGTTATGTTGCTTCTGGGACAAGGAAAAAAGGCGAAAAGGAATACACGCCACCACTTAAAATAAATGATAAGGATAAATTTAGCGGATTAGCCAGGCTCTCAACATCATATTTTATGTCATCTTCAATGGAAGATATAGAAGGAGAAAAAGTTATAAGAATAGATTTGCATTCTTTGTCTGCGGATCGAATGTTAAAGTTACTTGAGAAATATGCTATTTATACACCAACAACCTCTGTCCTACGAGGTACAGCAGAAGATAAAATCACCCGTGCTCCTCTCGGTTTGAGTGGAGGAGGTTTACCAATTGCGGTCAAAACACTCTTGGGGAAAAAAGGGAGCTTCGGACCATTCGATTTAGATGAAGTGCTTGAACTAATCGGGTGGGCCGAAGATATAAATGTAGTACCGACCTTTCAGATTCCTATTTTCCCCTCTGTTCCTATAGGACAAATAAATCTTCGTTTTCGGGATCGCTATATGCGCGAAGGACGTAATACCCTGTCCGCCTACGACGCCAGCGAAGGAGCCTTATACGTTCTCTTCATGCTTGCTCTGATTGCGCATCCCGAGTCGCCCGGGTTTCTTGCCGTAGATAACTTCGATCATTCGATTCACCCCAGATTGATACGTAAGCTTACGGAAATGATTTGTGAATATGTAGTTGAGGAAGGTAAGCGTCAGATTCTTTTAACAACACACAACCCACTTGCGCTCGACGGACTGGATATTACTGATGATGAAATTCGCCTTTTCGCAGTAGACCGGAATTCTGAATCTGGTTTTACCCAAGTAAGAAGAGTTGAACTGTCTGAGAAGTTGTGGAAGGAAGCACAAGAGAAGGGTCTTAGCCTTTCCCGATTATGGACAATGGGAAGATTAGGCGGAGTTCCTCAAAATCTCTTTTGAAAAAACTAAGATGCCACGGATAGGAATCGTCGCTGAAGGCCGGTCGGATTGGCAGATGTTTGAGGAAATCGCCAAAGTTATCTTAGGCGACGTGGAATTTGAGCGCTTATGTCCAGAGGTTCCGGCAATTCGTTCACGGAATAAGTCTTTTGGTTGGCAGGGCGTTAAAGCATGGTGCGAAGAGAATGGAAACAGGCTGAAGATTCTGATGAAAGGAGTCGCTGGAAGAACTCTTGACTTATTGATTATTCATGTGGATGCATCAATGGCACACAACGTTTCTGCACAACATCCATGCCCTCCTCCAAGCGACACCACAGATGCCCTTCGTCATGTCATGATTTCTCAATGGTTAAAGACAAAACCCCTACCACCTTTTGTGGTCTTAGCAACCCCTTCCAAAATGACAGACACATGGATACTGGCTATACTAAATTCGCAAACTCAAAACCTTGAATGTGATTTCAAGGTAGAGAATCGTTTAGTTGCTCTCGGGCATTTCCGTAAAAAACAAAAACAGATAAAGAAACCACGAACCAAGTATTTCCCCCTTACACAAAAAGTGGCTGCAAATATTAATAGTGTTTGCCAGATATGTACAGAGGCAGATCGCTTCGTTAAAGAGTTAAAAACCGCATCATCTACTCTGTAACGTAACTCTCTTAAAATCCCTTCATCCATTCTCAACGATTCAAAAATTCTTGATTTTCCCGTCAAATGGAGTATAGTTACCTACCAAGGAGGCGACATGTTCCGAGGCGCAACAACCGCTCTCGTCACGCCGTTTCGAGACGGCAAGCTGGACGTTGAGTCGCTGGAAAAGCACATAAACTGGCAGATTTCCCAGGGCATTGACGGACTCCTGCCCTGCGGGACAACCGGCGAAACTCCGACACTTACACAGAATGAACAGGACACGGTGATCGCAACCGCGGTAAGACTTGCAAGCGAGACTGACCGCAAGCTGCCGGTTCTGGCAGGCGCGGGCACCAACTCGACGGCAACGACAATCAAGAGGGTGAACGAGGTCGCAGAACTGGGCGCTGACGCCGCACTGGTGGTCACCCCTTACTACAACAAACCCACCCAGGAAGGTCTGTACCGGCATTACGCCGAGGTCTGCGAGAATACGAACCTGCCCATAGTTATCTACAACGTGCCGGGTAGAACCGGCGGCAACATCCTGCCCGCTACGGTGGAGCGAATTGCTAAGAAATACGAGGGGATAGTGGCGGTCAAGGAGGCATCGGGCAGCCTGGATCAGTCAACGGATATTGTAAGACGGCTGGGCGATAAGGTGGCGGTGCTTTCAGGTGACGACTCCCTGACCCTGCCCATTCTCGCGGCAGGCGGCAAAGGCGTTATATCGGTGGTATCCAACATCGTACCCTACGACGTGGCCAACATGGTGCGATTTTTTGAACGGGGTGATTTTGTCGCGGCATTGACCCTGCACCAGAAGCTGTTTCCGTTGATTAAGGCGTTATTCATCGAGACCAATCCCGGACCCGTAAAAGCGGCAACCGGGATTCTGGGTCTAAACTCAGGAGACGTGCGCCTGCCCATTGCACCGGTTTCAGAGGAAACCTACGAGAAAGTCCGCACAGAGATAGAGAAATACGGCATCGAGGTATGATCCGGGTAACGGTAATAGGCGGCGCAGGCCGCATGGCCGGCGAGGTGGCCAGTCTGGTGGCCGATGCAGCGGACATGAAGCTTGCGGGGATAGTTGAGCGCAAAGCTCATCCCGCAATCGGGACACAGTTGTACGGCGCGGAAGTAACCGACGACGCTCGCGCCATGATTACTCAAACCAACGTGTTCGTTGACTTTACTTCACCCCGGGGACTGACACAGATACTGGATGCAATAGCCGGGTCCAGCGTACCGCTCATATCAGGAACAACAGGACTTTCCAGCAAGCAGTTTGCCCGACTTAAGGAGAGCGCTGCTGATCGCGCTGTCCTTTGGGCACCCAACATGTCGCTGGGGGTTAATCTATTATTCAAGCTTGCAGGACAGATGACGAAGGCATTGCCTGATTATGACGTGGAGATACTGGAAATGCACCACCGCCACAAGCGCGACGCACCCTCGGGCACCGCGCAGAAGCTTGCAGAGATAGTAAGGGATAATCGTAAGATTGACAAGACTATTTACGGTCGGGAAGGACATACCGGCGAGCGGACCTCAGATGAGTTGGCCGTGCTTGCCCTACGAGCAGGCGACGTGGCCGGCGAGCACACCCTGTACTTTGCCACTGAAGGGGAAAGACTGGAATTAACCCACCGGGCGTCGAGCCGGTTGGCGTTCGCCAAAGGGACGCTGAGGGCGATTCGGTTTATTGCTCACAAACCCAAAGGACTGTATCAATTCTCCGACATCATGGAGGAGAAGTGAGAGAACACGCCAGGCGTTTAGACCTGCTCCCCCCCTATCTGTTTGCCGAGCTTGATGCGGCCAAGGCCGAATACGGCGAGGGTGTGATTGACTTCGGGGTGGGAGACCCTGATCAGCCCACCCACCCGGAGATAGTAAATGCATTGACCATGGCGGTAGGCGACCACAACACCCATCGTTATCCCGACTACTGTGGAACCCTGACCCTGCGCCGCGACATTGCCCGCTGGTATAAACGCCGCTTTGGAGTCGAGCTTGATCCGGAAAGAGAAATCTGCATACTAATCGGGTCCAAGGAAGGTATTTCTCACCTGATATGGGCGCTCGTTGATCCGGGTGACGAGGCAATCTACCCTGATCCCTCCTATCCGGTATATCGCAACCAGATACTCCTTGCCGGCGGAAACCCGATCCCTGCCCCTCTTTTTGCAGACAACCACTTCCTTATGGATATCCCCCGGCTCCGAGCCACCAGCAAGACCAAACTCTTAATCCTGAACTATCCGTCCAACCCCACCGCAGCCCTGACCGAGCAAATCCATTTTTCCGAAGCGGTGCAGTTTGCGCGCAGTCACAACATGTGGCTGGTAAACGACAACTGCTACTCCGAGATATACTTCGACGAGAAACCGCCCAGCATACTCTCTGCGCCGGGAGCAAGGGACTGTGCAGTGGAATTCGGCTCCTTTTCCAAAACCTTTAACATGACCGGGTGGCGCCTGGGTTTTGCAGTGGGCAATGAACGAATGATTGCCGCCTTAAAGAAAATAAAACAGAACACCGACTCCGGCCCGTTCACCGCCATCCAGCGCGCCGCCCAGACCGCGCTCGAGCTTGCTGATGAGATAGGGCCGCAGATAAGAAAGTTGTACAAATCCCGACGAGGCGCCCTGCTGGCCGGGCTTAACCGTCTGGGCTGGGTAGTCCCTGCGCCCAAGGCCACCTTTTACGTCTGGGCAAGAATACCCAGGCAGGGACAGACATCCATGGGATTTTCCAAGAGGATGCTTGCCGAAACCGGGGTTCTCGCTACTCCCGGCGTGGGTTTTGGCGAGGCGGGCGAAGGCTACCTCCGGTTTTCCCTGACCATTGACCGCACCCTTATAGAAGAAGCGATAGGCAGATTAGAGAAATGGCTCTAGTAGTAACCAAATTCGGGGGGCGTTCACTGGCCAGCACCAGACACTTAAAAAGGGTTGCCTGCTATCTGGCGGAAAGGGCAGCCAGCGATAAGCTGGTGGTGATTGTTTCGGCAATGGGTGAGCGAACCGATGAACTTCAGACGCTGGCAAAATCGGTGGCTCACCAACCCGAAGGCAGGGAGCTTGACATGCTTCTTACCACCGGAGAACGCATCACCATGAGCCTGTTGGCCATGGCCCTGCAGGATAAGGGTGTCCCGGCCCGGTCGTTCACCGGTTCACAGGTGGGAATACATACCGACGAGAGTCATAATGACGCACGGATTCTCTTTGTGCGGGGAAGGCGACTTGCAGATACCCTGGATGCCGGATACGTTCCCATCGTGGCAGGCTTTCAGGGGGTAAGCGCCGAAGGCAAGGAGGTTACCACCCTGGGAAGGGGCGGCTCGGATACCACTGCCGTGGCCTTAGCCAGGTTTCTTGACGCGGATGGGTGCGAACTGTACAAGGCGGTGAGGGGATTATGCACCGCCGACCCCAAACTCTTTCCTAAAGCCAGGCGACTGGATCACATAAGCTACGAGGAGATAGTTGAACTTGCAGATTTTGGGGCGCGGGTACTTCACCCTCGCGCTGCGGCCCTGGCCGCACGCTACCGGATACCGCTCGAGTTAAAATCCAGCTTGACCCCGCGCAAAAAGGGAACCAGGGTGGGCGAGGTTGCCGAGCTTGAGGATCGCTTTGTACGCGCCGTTACCCAGAAACGGGGACTCGTACGCTTTACAGTAAAAGACGTACCCAGAAACCCGCAGGTGATGACCCAGGCCGTGGCTCAGTTGGCCGATGCAGGAGTACGCGTTTTCTTTTACTCGCACGGTCATCCCAAGGCTGCCGAGTTCGATTTGGCCTTTATTGTGTCCAGGGAAGATGCGCCGGAAGTTGAGAAAATACTGACCTCGTTCCGTACCGAAACCGGAGCGGCCAGCCTCTCGGTTATGAAACAGATAAGCTCGGTATCACTGGTGGGACCGGGCGTGGGCAGAGACGCTGCAATCACCAGACGCGCATTCGAAACCCTGCGCGCAGAAGACGCTCACATAGAAGCATTTACCACCTCGGAATTGAAGGTGACGTTCTTTTTACGCGCCCGAAGCCTGAGGAATACCATAGAGAAATTATTAAAAGAGTTTAATCTCATCGGAGGGCCCAAATGATAATCGTAGCGCCAACCGCATTCAAAGAGGCCCTGGGCCCGGTTGCAGCCTCACGCGCCATAGCAGCAGGCCTGAAAAGCAGCCTTAAGAAGAGGAAAATTGAAATCTATCCGCTCTCCGACGGCGGCGACGGGTTCCTTGAGTGCATCTCGTATTACCTTAAAGGTCATCGCCTGAGGAATACAATCCTGCACGTAACCGGCCCCACAGGCGAGCAGACCAGAACCTCGGCTCTGGTCTGCGGTAAACAGGCTTACATAGAATCCGCTTCCATTCTCGGTCTGAGATTATTGCCCGAGGAGAAACGCAACCCCTTTAAGACCACCTCGCAAGGACTGGGCCAGGCCATCCTGACCCTTCTGGACCGAGGCATGGAAGAGGTAATGGTAGGCCTGGGAGGCAGTTGTACGATTGATGGAGGCCGGGCGGCGCTGGAGGTTCTGGGCGCACGCTTCCTTGATTCAAGGGGCAACCCGCTTCCCCAGGGACCTGCCGGGCTTGCCTCTCTGAAGTCAATAGATCTGACCGGATTGGACCCCAGAATAAAAAAACAGGTACTCATACTGTGGGACGTTGATAATCCATTGCTCGGTCCGTATGGGGCGTTGATTTACGCACCTCAGAAAGGCGCCAAACCCAAAGACCTTAAGGTACTTAAACATGGTCTTGAGCGCTACGCCGAGGTGGCTGAACTTGCAATTGCGCAAAGACTCGATCACCGTCGCGGCATGGGAGCGGCAGGCGGTATAGCCTTTGGCTTTGCAGCGCTTGCCGGATGCAAAACCATGAGCGGAGCCGATTACATGCTCCGGCTCTCAGGATTGCGGGACAAACTAAAGAAAGACGATACTGTCATCTCAGGTGAAGGCAGGCTTGATAAACAAAGCCTGTCATACAAAGTGATAGGCGCGTTGCGCAGGCTTCCCCACCGCCGGTTGATACTCCTGTGCGGCGAGATAGCGGTACAGATTGCGCCCCGGGACCGCAGAACCACCGCCATATCAATACTGCCCGGACCAATGAACCGCAGTCAGGCAATGGCCAAAACCGCAGAATACCTCAAACAAACCGCAACCCAGATCGGACGTCTGCTAACCTAGGCACCAGAGGAGTAACCCTTGGAAGAAAAGATACTTAAAGCATTCAGCAACCCCGGCTTCTATTCGCACGACGTGAAAGCGGTCCGTAAAGCGGAAACTCATACCGCATGGGTGTTTCTGACCGGTGAGCGCGCCTACAAGGTAAAGAAACCCGTAAACTTCGGATTTCTGGATTTTTCCACCCTGGAAAAACGGAAAACCTTTTGTGAACGGGAAGTTGAACTGAACAAAGAACTCTCCGAGCTTTACATTGGAGTCCAGCCTGTCAGGTTGGACACGAACGGCAATCTTCGTCTGGGGGATGATGCTGCCGCCGATGATGAAGTTGTTGAATACGCCGTGGTTATGAAAGAACTCCCCCAGGAAGCAATGATGAGCGCCTTGCTGAAGCAGGGCAGCATCAAGTACGACGTAATCAACAATCTGGCCACAGAGATTGCCGAATTCCACCGGCAGGCAAAAACCTCGACTGAGATTACCAGGGAAGGTTCTTTGGACAGCGTGCGCTTCAACTGGGAGGAAAATTTTACCCAAACCGAGGGTGTAAAGGATACAACCATACCATCTGCGGATTTTGACTTTATCAAAGACAAAGTTAAGGGGTTTATCGCCGCCGGTGAGGGCACGTTCCGCAAACGGGAAGCGGGCGGAATGATAAAATACTGTCACGGAGACCTGCATTCGGGCAACGTATTCGTGCACCAGGACAAGATACACATCTTTGACCGGATAGAGTTCAACCTGCGCTTTGCCTGCTCGGACACCGCTGCCGATATTGCGTTCATGACCATGGATCTTGATTTTCATGGGAAGCGGAACCTGGCAGATTTTCTGCTGGACCGCTATCTGGAAGAAACCGGCGATTACCAAATGCTGCGTTTCCACGACTTTTTCCGCTGCTACCGAGCGTACGTAAGGGGAAAGGTGATTGGATTCATGCTGGGGCAGAACCCGGAAAACCCTGAGGAAATAACCCGGAGAGCCGGAGCATACTTCAAGCTGGCTCGATTGTACGCTTCGACCCTTTCATCTAAGCCCAGGCTGATTGTATTTTACGGGCTTCCCGGCACGGGCAAGTCGCTCATGGCCTCAAGAACCAGGGACTGGACCAATGCGGTGCACGTAAGATCGGACGTGGTGCGCAGGGTGCTGGCCGGAGCAAGCCTTGACGAACACCACTACGCCTCCTTTGGCAAGAACTTGTACTCGCCTGAGATGAGCAGAAAGGTATACGCAAGCCTCAGCGATAAAGTAAGAACGTATCTCGCCAATGGACAATCACTTATACTAGACGCCACCTGCGCTAAACGAACGGACAGGGAAGAGTTGAAGAAAACCGCTGAGGAATCGGGAGCCGAGGCACACTTCATAAGATGCGACGCCCCTGACGAAAAGGTGAAGGGATGGATAGAGCAGCGCAAAACCTCTGACAAGCAGTCGGACGCCACCTGGGACATATACACCCAAATGAAGGATAAGTTCGAGCCTGAGGATGATTTCTCGCACCATGTACTTCAAACCGGCCGTTCTCACGACGAGATGGACACCGATGTGCGCAGATTCCTGGAGAGTTAAGGAATAAATCATGCCCGTTCCGGTATTAAAGGATGAAGGGGCAGCAGCCCGACAAACGAGCCGGGCTGACCCCGAAGAAAAGCAACTCCTTGCCAGGGCAAAGAACGGAGATACCGAAGCCTTTGGCAAACTGGTGCAGCGTTATCAACGAAGGGTGTATACAGTGATCTACAGATTCGTAAGAAATCATACCGACGCGGACGATTTGGCCCAGGATGCGTTCATCAGGGCGTTTAAGGCCATAGACCGGTTTGATCTGCGCTACCCCTTCAGCCCCTGGATGTACCGCATAGCAATCAACCTGACGCTTAACCATTTGAAGAAGCGTAAGTTAAAGATGGTGGACACCGATATTGAGCGCAAACCGTCGTCCGATAACCCGGTAGATGCGCTTGAACAATACCAGACCCGACGCAAAGTACACCAGGCAATTGCCAAACTGCCGCCTAAGCTAAGGCAGGTGCTTGTGTTAAGAGTATACGAAAATTGGCCTTACGCCCAGATAGCAGAGGTGCTCGAAATACCCATAGGCACCGTAATGTCCCGCCTTTCACGAGCGCGTAAGGCGTTAAAAGAAGAGTTAGGAAGTCTATTATGAACTGCAAGGACATAGAACAGCTTCTCCAGGCCTATCACGACGGAGAGCTTGACCCCACGCAGCGCAGAGAAGTAGAAAGCCACCTTGCAGAATGCCCGCATTGCCAGGCAAAGCTGGCCGAACTTTCCGCCCTTGACGGTTTGTTGATAGACGGCGAGGCGGGAAAAATTCCCGATCCGGGCAAACACTACTGGCACAGCTTTTCGGACAGAATAACCCGCAAACTCATTCATGGCCAAACTCCTATAATCCGCACCCACCGTGTCCGCTCTCTAAAATTCAAACTTATTCCTATCCTTTCAGGGGCGGTTGCCGTGTTTCTTGTGGTGGTTATCAGCATCCCCCTGCTCAAAAAAGCTCCCACAAAATTTACCGAGGAGGAGGTCGCGAAACTGACCGCACCGCCAAAAAAGTCAAACGTGCGCTTCCAGAAAATTAATGAAAATGAACTCCTTGAAACAGAGATAGATGATTTGAATTTAAGCCTCGACGAATCTGCGGGTGGACTTCTGGCCGGAGATATAAAGGAAGAGGTTTTTATGGCCCCCGCTCCCAGCGAAGGGACAGGCGCTGCAGACATCGCAGCCAGCACCGGCGCAAGGAAAAAAGATGATGCGCCCATCATCGCCGAACAGGAGACAGCCGCTGAGGTCGCCTCAAACCGCAGTGTGGGCGAAACTAAAACGCGTGACGAACGCGCCAAACCCAGCACGGCCAAGGTCGCAGAAACGCCCTCAGGCTACGCCGATAGCGAAGACAAAACCCTGGCAGGCGGCACTGCCGCCAAGGAAACCGAGGAAACCTGGGGGTTCGATCGGCAGTTCAAGACCAAGACCGATCAAACCGGTATCCTGAGGGTGGAAATAGACTCCACGGGTCAGCTGGCCAAAGTGACCGTCTATCGCTCCTCAGGCGATACCAGTGCCGATTCAATAGCCCTGAAAAACTACCGGAAACAATGGGAAGGCAAAATTTTCCGCGAACGCCAGCGCGCGCTTTACGTGCCCTTCAGCCAGGACACCAACGACTAATCTCCGCTTGACATCATACCCTCCTCTGGTATAATAATCCACGAACAAACCTTTAACTCGCACGAGGAGGCGTTTATGAAGAAATCGATCTTAACCCTTACAAGTGTAATCGTTTTATTGACGATTGGCTGTTCAAATTCTTATTATTTGAAACCAGTCATCAGGTCAAACGACAATATGGATGTGATATACCACGAAGGAAAACCGGTAGCGCTTTCATTTGGAGAAGAAACCACGGTTGGACTCTATTGCATCAAAACAACCGATAACGAGCTTCTACTTCACGTATTATACACTAATGAATCTTCCGAAAAAAGAATAACTGTGATTCCCGAAGACATAAAGATATACGGCGTTGACAAGCAACTCCAAAAGAAACAACTTAAGGTGTATTCTGCTAAAGAATATCTGAGAAAAATGCAAAGGAAACAGAACTGGGCTACAGTCGCACTAGCAGTTGCAGGTGCAATGGAAGCAGAAGAAGCCGCAAAATCAACTTCTACTACAAGTGCATATGTAACGGGTTCCGGTGGATATGCTTATGGTTCCGCCACAACACAAACCTACGATGCGAGCAAAAAAGCAGAAGTTGAAGCACGGAATAGAGCGGAAATAGCAAAAACTCAACAACAATATGCCCTAATCAATACTGCAGTTGAACAAGGTTTAATAAAAAGCCACACTCTCTTCCCGGAACAACGCATTGAGGGAAATGTCATGGTCAAGTTCAAAAAAAGTTATTCCAATAGGTTCATAATCAAAATTCCTATAGGTAAAGAGGTACATACTATTATCTTTGTACCCGATAGATAGTCGTAGTTCGCCAGCGAGGCTAAAGCCCCGCACTACTAAGAAACCTTAAACTTACACGAGGAGGCGTTTATGAAAAGAGAAACCATACTGGTAGCATTCCTTGTCGTCATCTGTCCTCTTATCCTTATAGCACAAAGCGAAAGTGAAACGATTGACTCCCCTTTATATTGGGAGCAACAAGGACTCGAGGATGGAAAAAGTAGTCTGGCATTGAAAACCGTTGCCGCAGGAGCAGGAGGCTGTTTACTTAGCGGGGTCGGCGGTTTAATTGCCATCCCTACAGCTCTAACTGGTGGAGCAGGTGGCTCCCTTGGTTGTTTAGGGGGCTGGGGGTTAGGTAGCCTTGCTCAACAAGAACCCTCCCCTCCTCTTAGTGCAAGCCTTGTATGCCAAGATGCATATATGCGAGGCTACAAAAAAGGCAAATCTCGATCCAACACTACATCTTTACTTGTAGGAGCAGGAACTACTGTTATCGCAATCGTGGCTACGGCTTTTGTTTGGACAGCCGCGTATTATTAATACCCGTGCAGGACACGGCGCAGCGTGCCCTACTGTATTCAGGTCAGACGGTTACTATAGCTTCTCCAACCTCACCGCAGTACCGTAGGCAAGCAGCTCGGCCGCACCCTGCATAACCGATGAGGTCATGAACCGGATTCCGATGATAGCGTCAGCTTCCAACTCCTTGCCGCGCTCCACCATGCGGTCGAGCGACTGCTCGCGCGACTCGGCCAGCAGCTTGGTGTAGTCGGAAATCTCGCCGCCGACGATGTTCTTAAAACCCGCGAGTATATCCCTGCCCATGTGTCGGGCACGCACCGTGTTGCCTTTAACTATACCCAGGGTTTCTTTAATTCGATAGCCAGGGACATCGTTCGTGGTTGAAATAATCATAACTTTACCTCTTTACTGTACTTATCGTATTTTCTAACGAACAACCTTTCTTTTAAGACGCTCACCAGCAGGATGACGAATCCGCCCAGCACCGCGCACACCCCGACCTTCAGGATGATGGACACGGTGGAATTGATGACGAACTCGCGAATGAGCATGAACCCGCCGAACCCAAGCAGCAGGATGGCGCCCAGGGAAAGCAGTATCCAGCCTGTCCCCCGCTCCAACCGGTTGTAAAACGCGTGCCAGTATGCGGTTCTTGCGTCCTCACTCAAATCCTTCAACTTGACGGTAGACATAAGCTCCTCCAGGTTTTTGAACTCTCCAAACTCGCGCCGGCACTCATCGCAGGAACGGACGTACGCTTCAAACTCTGCACGCTCGGCGTCAGATGCCACCCCGTCAACCACCCGCAGCAGAAGATGCTTATAATGCTCGTGCCTCATCTGGACTCCTTTAGCATGTAATCCTTGAGGCGCTTGCGCGCGTAGTAGAGCCGCGACATCACCGTGCCCATGGGGATACCCAGCTCGTCTGCGATCTCGGCATAAGTAAGCTGCTCGAAGTAAAACTTGCCGATTATCTCGCGATCCTGGGCTGAAAGTTCGGCCAGCGCCTTGTTGAGAGCGATTTTTGTTGACACGTCGACTCCTTTTGACGGCGCGGCTATCTGGAAGTCTTCGATATTATAGGCCTGCTTGCGCTTGCGGCTCTTGTAAAAATTGTAGCACAGGTTTCGCAGTATGCGGGCAAACCAGGGAAAGAACGGTCGGGAGACGTCGAATCGCCTGAGGTTGCGGTAGGCGCGGATGAACGCATCCTGGGACAAATCCATTGCGTCCTGCTCCGAACCGAGGATATAAAGCGCCATTCTGTAAGCCCTTTCCGTGTATCTTGCCACGATTACTGCAAAGGCCTCTTTGTCTCCTGCAATCGTGAGGGATACAGCCTCTGCGTCGCCAGTGTTCATATCTACCATTACTACATTATCTTCAGGGATTTTATTCAGTCAACCCGTAACCTTGAGGGGCATTTCCATAATCATTTGGAGCTTACGCTCCGGGAATCTAAGGAGATAACACCTCATAAGAACACTTCGTCATTGCGAGGAGACGCCAGGTCTCCGAAGCAATCTCATTGCAGCAATCCTTAAAACCTGGCAGTATCGAGAACCAACGTGATTGTATGATAAAGAGATTGCTTCGCTCCCTTCGGTCGCTCGCAATGACAATAGGGCTAACTTGATTCCCGATACCCGACTGGGACACGCTAAGGTCGACTCCTGCTGACCCTCACCCTCCCCTAACCCCTCCCATCGAGGGAGGAGAATTTGATACCTATCTCTCTACCTAGGAGGGTGTCCGAGAATATCGAATAAACCGCAGATTACACAGATTTCATCGATTAAGGAAAAAACTCGATTTTCTCAAACTACACATATACCTTACCTTGGCTGGTTGATTTCCGCTCTGTGCCCTCTGTGGTCTCTGTGGTTGTTTTCAGACAGCCTCCTGGTATTCTTGACAAATCAGAAAGCCTGAATAACCTTAGGCAATGAGGACTCCACAACGACATGATAGATACGGCCAACGTGCTGAGTCGTAAAAAATTGACCACTCAGATACCGGATATAACCGATGCCAGACACGTATTCGTCTGTGTTGGCGCTCATCACCTCCCGGTATTTGACGATCTTGACGAACTCTTTGAAACCATCCACGAGATACACGTCATAACCCAGGAGGAGACATCCAAACAATAGTTCCCAACTCCACTGACTGGACCCGTCAAACCCCCAAGCAGATAGAGACGACCCTGCAAACCGACCTGGCTTCAGGGCTTGCGCTAAAAGAGGCGCAGAACCGGCTTCGCCAGTACGGCCCAAACCGCTGGGTAAAGGACAAGAAGCCGAATCCATTTCTGATGTTTATCTCCCAGTTCGCGGACCCGATAGTTCTCATCCTGGTGGCGGCGCTGCTCGTATCGGGTTTGATTCTGGGCGAATGGCTGGACGCTGCGGCAATCGGCGTGATTCTTGTACTGAACTCGGTACTGGGATTCATCCAGGAGTACCGGGCTGACAGAACCCTGGCCGCCTTAAAAAAACTGGCCAGTCCGCGCTGTCAGGTAATGAGGGAAGGAAAGATTGAAGAGATTAATACCGAGGAGCTGGTGCCGGGCGACGTGGTGCTGCTGGCCGCAGGAGACAAGATTCCGGCAGACGGACGATTGATTGACGCCAGGCATATCCTGATTGACGAATCAAGCCTCACCGGCGAATCGGTCCCGGTGGATAAACAGGTAACCGCCCTTGATCACCAGACCCGGCTGCTGGGAGAAAAACGCAACATGGCCTTTTTGGGAACCAGCGTAGTCAAGGGACGAGGCGCTCTGGTGGTAACCTCAACCGGCTTGGTAACCGAGATGGGCAAAATTGCCTCCTCACTCGCGGTCAAGAAAGATGAAACCCCTTTGCAGAAAGACCTGCGCAAACTCAGCAATCGGATATTGTTTATCGTGCTGGGCACCTGCACAGTGGTCTTTCTGGTGGAGCTGTTCAAGCAGGGCGCCGATTCAAGCTGGCTTACTCCCCTGCTGGTGGCCATAAGCCTTGCCGTGGCCGCCATACCCGAAGGCCTGCCCGCGGCGGTGACCATATCGCTGGCTCTGGGAGTAAGACGCATGGCCGAGCGCCGCGCTATTGTTAGACGCCTGCATGCGGTGGAAACCCTGGGATCAACCAGCTTTATCTGTACTGATAAGACAGGTACTTTGACCGAGAACCGGATGACTGTCCAGCAAATAATCCCGTTTGGTTCTACCGTGGAGAAAAGCTTACTCCAGGCAATGCTCTTATGCAACGACACCCGGCACTCCGGCAAGGAACTGCTGGGCGATCCCACAGAGACCGCGCTGGTGCGCTTTGCTGAGGAACAGGGACCGGGGCTGGATGAAATGCGCAAGGCCTATCCCAGGGTGGACGAGCTGGCGTTCGACTCCGATCGCAAGATGATGAGCACCCTGCACCGCGCTGATGAAGGTTTCGTATCCATGACCAAGGGCGCGCCCGAGATGGTTATAGAACGGTGCGCCAACCTTGATGAAAGGCAGCGCAAAGATTGGCACGAGCGCTGCGAGAAACTATCCAACCAGGGATATAGACTGCTGGGGTTCGCCCAAAAGCGCGTTTCGGCAATGACTGCTAACGAAAGGCTCGAGCAGGATATGGAGTTCCTGGGTTTGGCCGCGGAAAGCGATCCGCCAAGGGCCGAGGTGCCGGCAGCGCTGGCTGAATGCATCAACGCAGGCATCAAAGTGGCCATGATTACCGGCGATCACATGGCAACGGCAAAGGCCATAGCAAAACGCATCGGACTGGAAGGCGAAGTAATCTCAGGTGACGAACTGGCGGAAATGAGCGACGATGAGCTTTTCGACCGCGCCAGAAACATAGCGATTTACGCCCGGGTCTCCCCTCTGCAGAAGGTAAAAATACTGGAGGCGCTCAAGTACCACAACCACGTGGTGGCCATGACCGGCGACGGCGTAAACGACGCCCCTGCGTTGAAACGAGCCGACATCGGTATTGCCATGGGCATCACCGGTACGGACGTGGCAGTGGAAGCCTCGGAGATGGTGCTGACCGACGACAACTTTACCACCATCGTCTCCGCGGTCAAGGAAGGCCGGCTGATTTTTGCCAACATCAAGAAATTCGTGCACTTCCTGCTTTCCTGCAACGTGAGTGAGGTATTTACCGTACTCCTGGCATCGGTTATGGGCATGCCCTTCCCTCTGTTTCCCATCCAGATATTGTGGGTGAATCTCGTTACCGACGGCCTGCCCGCCCTTGCCTTAGGTTCGGACAAAGCCAACATGGATTTAATGCGCTCCCCGCCGCGCAAACAAGGCGAGGGGATAATAACCCAGATGAGCCTGATCAGCATAATCCTGCAAGGCCTGCTTTTGACCGTGGGCGTGCTGGGAGCCTACGCCGCATCGCTTTATCTCCTGCCACGCTGGTTTGCCGGCTGGCTCCCCCAACTGCCTGCTGATCAGGTAACTCTCTACACCCAGAGCGTAGCCCGAACCATAGCCTTCTGTACCCTGGTATTCAGCCAATTGCTGCACGCCTTCAACTTCAGGGTGGGGCGCAGCTTCCTGTTCTCGCGTCAGACTCTGCGCAACCTGTTCCTTAACGGCGCGTTCCTGCTCTCGTTTGCACTCCAGGCCGCAGTAATCTACTTTGCGCCGGTCGCAGGCATCTTTAAGACCGTGCCCCTGGGCTGGATGCACCTGGTAGTTGTGGCCGTGGCCTCGTTTATTCCGGTAATCGGCATCAACCTGCTGCGCCGCCGCGTTATCAACTAGTGAACCCTGAGGAAATCCCCAGGACTATGACAATCCTGCGCAGGATTGCAGGTAAGTACGCCGAACCGCTGGCAGAACGGGAGAGGAAGCATGGTGATGCGTTCAAAGTCCTGGTTGGAGTGCTTATGTCGGCAAGGACAAAAGATGATACCACCGGCCCTGCCGTGGACAGACTGTTTGCTGAGGCGTCGAGCGCACAAGACTTAGCCCGGTTAAGTGAAAAGCGAATTGAGAAGTTGATCTTCCCGGTGGGCTTCTACCATACGAAAGCGAGACATTTGCAGACGATGGCGAGGATGCTGATTGATGAGTTCGACGGCAAGACTCCGCAGACAATGGAGGAGTTGCTGAGACTGCCCGGGATAGGACGCAAATCGGCCAATTTGATTCTGGGGGTGGCGTTCGGCAAACCGTCAATATGTGTTGACACCCACGTACACCGCATCACCAACCGCTGGGGGTACGTTCAGACAAAGAATCCACTCCAGACTGAAATGGCGCTCCGAAAGAAACTGCCTGAGAGGTATTGGATCGAGATTAACCGGCTGCTGGTAATCTACGGACAGAATGTATGCACGCCCATATCTCCTCACTGTTCTATATGTGGGATAGAGATGTACTGCGACAAGGTTGGGCTAAGCAGAACGAGGTAGATTCCATCTACCCTTTTATGTCATTACGAGAAGCTCTTGTGAGGAAGCAAGCGTGTAGCACAGGTTCTCCAACCTGTGCGCCGGCGGTTCGGCACAGACTGAGAGTCTGTGCTACACACATCGTTCTCGTATCTATACGTGTTCGCTGTCTCTTCAATCATGCCGATTCCTCTCGTCTTCGCATCATCCATTATGTGAAAGTAGGGATAATTAGCGTAAACGCCGCTGTACGCTGACTCTTCCGATCTTGATATCTGGGGACACGGCACAGCATGCCCCTACAATTTAATTTCTATGCTTCGGGAACTAACAGGGCAAAGCGGCGCTTGCCCACCTTGAGAATTACCTTAGATGTAATTGAAAAAACGTGATCTATGTCAGCTATCTTCACTCCCTCAATACTTACCGCCCCTTGTTTAATCAACCTTCTTACTTCTCCCTTTGACTTTATCGCTGTCTTTGCATGATAACCTTCGGGATGTGCCCCCTCTTTCAAACCAAACAGATCAAAAATAACATCAACCAACTTTGTCTCAGGAGGAAGCCTCTTCACCGGTATCTCATCCATATCTTCAATATCCTCCAGCAATGGGACTTTACCTTTGGAAAACAACTTGGTAAACTCGGCCTCCGCATCCTGAGCGGCTTCAGCAGAGTAATAGATTCCTACCACCGCTCTGGCCATCTGCGCCTTGAGGTCGCGCGGATTTTCTCCGGATGCCAGACGTTTGCGGACTTCAGCCATCTCCTCGGCATCAGCCAGAGCAGCCAACTCGAAGTACTGCTCGATAAGGTTATCCGGAATTGACATGAGCTTGCCGTACATATCTGCCGGTTCGTCCTCGATTCCCACGTAGTTGTCATAGGACTTGCTCATCTTGGCCCCGCCGGAAAGACCTTCAAGAAGGGGCATCATCATGATGACCTGGGCCGGCTGGCCGAACTCACGCTGCAATTCCCGGCCAACGATGAGATTCAGGCGTTGATCGTAGCCGCCAAGCTCAACGTCGGCCTTAACCGCAACCGAATCGTAGCCCTGAAAGATGGGATAGAGCAGCTCGTGCAGAAATACGGGATTGCCGGCATCGAGCCGCGTTGAAAAATCCTCGCGCTGCAGTATCTGGGCAATGGTGTACTTGCCGAGCAGTTCGAGCACCCCACGAGTACCCAGCGGTTCGCTCCATTCGGAGTTGTAGCGAATCTCGGTACGCTCCGGGATGAGGATGCGGAAAAGCTGACGCTCGTAACGCGCCATGTTGGCTTCGACATCCTGGCGGGTAAGCTGGGGACGTGTTTTGGATCGACCGGAGGGGTCGCCTATCATGGCGGTGAAATCACCCACGATGAGCACTGCGGTGTGCCCTGCATCCTGAAAATCACACAGCTTGCGCAGGGGAACGGCAAACCCCAGATGAATGCATGGGCCGGTGGCGTCTATGCCCAGTTTGACACGAAGCGAACGACCTTCCCCGGCTGCAGATTCAAGCTTCGATTTGAGATCTTCCTCGGTTACACACTCCTGCACCCCGCGCATGAGCGCTGCAATATCCCCGGTCATGGCTGCAGTCTGAAATCCCCAAAGTGCTCAGGATCGATGTCCTTGAGTCTTTCCTTGAGTTTATCCAGCTTGGCCTGTTCGTCCTCGGAGATTTCCTTGCCCTGTTCGTCCATAAGAGCGTCATCGGCATAAATGGGAGCGTTGGTGTGGATTGCGATGGCCACCGAATCGGAGGGACGAGCGTCTATGGAGATAAGTGAACCGTCTCTTGATAGTACCAGGTTGGCGTAGTACGTGTTGTTGCGCATCTCGGTGATGATAACCCGCTCCACCTGAGCGCCCAGCGCATCAACTATACGCTTGATAACGTCGAGCGTGAGGGGGCGTTCAAAAGGCTCGCGGCGCACGGCATAGGTGATGGCCGACGCCTCGATTGGTCCCACCCATATGGGAAGCACACGCTCGCCTTCGCGCTCCTTTAGCAACAGAACGGGCGTGTTGTTCAAATCAAGAGAAACCCCATGCACCTCCACCTCAATCAAATTACTCCTCCTTGGATTCGGCAGGCGTGTCTTCTTTCTGAGTTTCCTGTTCAGCCACAGTTTCTTCGGGCGTGCTCTCTTCAGTATCTTCAGCCTTTTCAGTATCTTCAGTCTCTTCTGTCTCTTCTGATACGGTATCTTCGGATGGGACGAGTGTGGATTCAGCGGTTTGCGCTGGAGTTTTCCCGGCATCGGCTGATTCCACTGTCTCATCAGCGGGTTCCGATTCCCCTTCGGGAACGACCCACACCTTGACCGTGGCGACGATATCTGAGAACAACCGAATCTGCACGTCGTGTGCGCCTGGTTCCTTTAAGGGATGGTCGAGCATCACCTGGTGGTGATCGAAGTAGAGGCCCTTCTCGCGGAACCCTTCTGCTATCTGCTTGGAGGTAATTGAGCCGTACGCCTTGCCGGTCTCGCCAAAGGCCAGAGTGAATTTGACGTGCTCACCGTCGAGCTTGGCGCGTTGTTCGTCGGCGGTCCCGCGCTGTTTCTGCATCCTGGCTCTGGTCTGACGCATCACCTCCTGGAAATGACGCCTGTTCGACTCGGTGGCGCGCATGGCCAGCTTCTTGGGAATAAGAAAATTCCGGGCGTAACCGTCCTTGACCCTGACAACGTCTCCACGATCACCAAGCTTGGGGATATCCTGAGTAAGAATAATTTCCATGTCGTCTTCCGCTACCTTGCCACGTAAGGCAGTATTCCTAAATTACGAGCCTGTTTTATCGCCCGGCTCAGCTTGCGTTGGTGGCGGGCGCAGGTGCCCGTGGTGCGGCGACCGAGCATCTTTCCTTTATCGGTCAGAAAATTTCCCAGGTAAGGCGCAAAGGGAGATATCTCATTCGTTTTCTCCGCACAGAAACGACATTCTCTCTTGCGTCTCATTGTTCTTACAGTTCTCAAAGTTCTCCTTTTTTTAACAGGACAGTTAGTTTACTACTATTCTTATGGTTGTCAACTCGCAGACAAGTTAAATCCCAGCTATGTATTACGTGGCGAACGGGTCTTCCTCGGTGTTGTCCTGACCGCCCGCAGTCGAGTCTGAGGGCGCTTGATCAGAACTGGGTGTGCGCTCCAAAAACTGCAAGCGTCGTGAGACAATCTCTACCACGTAGCGCCGGCTGCCGTCCTTGGTCTCGTATGAGCGGGACTTCAACGTGCCTTCGAGCATCACCGGTGAACCCTTGCGCAAACGTTCGCCGGCCATCTCCGCCATGCGATCCCAGACAACCACGTTAAAGAAACTGGGATCGTCCTTCCACTCACCGGTGTCACGATCCTTGTAGCGCTTGGAGACCGCCATGCGGAACGAGCACACCGCCGTCCCTTTCGGGGTATAGCGCAACTCGGGATCGGCAACCAGACGTCCGGACAGCAGTACCAGGTTAAGGTTGGGCAGTCTTAAATCAGCCATCTTTTACTCCTCCGGGGGAGCCTCCTGGGGTGTTTCCTCTGCAGTCTTCTCCTCGGACTTCTCCGCGGACTCTTCGGTGGTATCTTCCACAGTCTCTTCCGCAGTCTCTTCCGCAGTCTTAGTCTCTTCTGCAGTTTCCTGAGGGGTTTCCTCGGAGGGCTCCTTTGTTGGTTCTTTCTTTGCTTCTTCCGGTTTCTCTACTGCTTTTTCCTTTTCTTCTTCTGGTGGTGTCGGCTTTTCCTGATACTCCGCTTCTTTTTCCGCACCGATATCAAGATACATCTGGCGAAGCAGTCGCTCGTCGTGACGAATCTCTTCCCTGAGCTTGACGATCAAGCCGGGGTCGGCCTCAAAGCCCACTCTCCAGAAGTGAGTGCGGGGATGCTTTTTGATGGCATGGGCCAAATCGCGCAAATTCGACTCCAACTCGCTGATATTCCTGGCCTTGCCTTTTTTCAGAAGCTTTTGGAAGTTTTCCTGGAAATCCTTAACCGCCTTTTCTTCAAGGTCCGGATTCAGAATTAATACAGCTTGATAGTGTTTCAACGATCCTCCTATCTGAACTTGACGAGCAGGATGTCGCCATCCTGCATAACGTAATCTTTTCCTTCAACTTTCATTTTTCCTGATGCCGAAGCATCCCGCCAGGAGCCTGCCTGAATAAGATCAGTTGCTCCCAGCACCTCGGCCTTGATAAAACCATCCGCTATGTCGGTATGAATCGTACCGGCAGCCTGGACAGCGCTGGAACCTGCAGCAATCAACCAGGCACGCACCTCATCGCCCTTGATGGTATAGAACCGGATGAGTCCCAGAGCCTGTCTTGCCCGTTCGATAAGACCCCTCAGGCCTGCGGAATTAACCCCTGCTTCTTTACGCAGCTGGGTTCGTTCTTCCGGACTAAAATCCTCAAGGCCTTCCTCCAAACCGACAGAAATCCGGTAGGCGCCTTCAGCAGCCACCCGCGAGGTACTATCCGGCAGATTGAGTACGTCAATGCGGGCACGCGGGATCAACAACCCCAGGGCCTTCAGGCAAAGCTTTTCCTCATCGGTATAGGAACCGTTGAGACTGACTGCACCTGCGGCGATAAGCTTGCAATAGCGTTCAAGCAAAGCCACCTCCTCGCGCGCCTCCGGCAGCTTGCGCTGCCTGTCCAGCCTGCGTTCGGCTATCTCAAGGTCGGCAAGAGCAAGCTCTGCAAGAATAATCTCGGCGTCGCGGCAAGGCTCAACGGTCTCAAAAACGTGCGGGATGTTGGCGTCGGCAAATCCCCTGATCACGTGGAATATTAAATCAACGTCCCGGATATGCCCCAGAAAGCGATTGCCAAGACCTTCGCCCTTGTGCGCGTCCTTGATAAGTCCGGCAATATCTATCACCTCTATCCGGGCATGGGTGAGCTTTTGAGGAGACAGCATCTGACCCAGCCTATCCAGAACGGGATCGGCCAGAACAGCCATACCGTGATTGGCGTCGATGGTGGTGAATGGATATGCCTCGGCTGCCGCCCCTGCCCTGGTGAGAAGATTGAACAGAGACGACTTGCCCACGTTTGGCAGTCCGACTATGCCTATTTTCATTGCGGATTAACCTGGTTCATGGCCGTATCGATACCCTGACTTGCAGCCAGAAGCACGGTATCGGCGGCGCGCTCGATGACGAACGGCAGCTCTTTGAGTTCCGCCCGTGAAAAAGGAGCCAGAACATAATCTGAGAGTTCAGCGCCTTCAGGACGGGGACCCACTCCTATACGCAGCCTGGGAAACTCCTCCGTACCAAGATGATCCCTGATAGATGCCAGTCCGTTATGCCCACTGGTTCCTCCCTGCTTGCGCAGACGAATACGGGGGAATTCCAAATCAACGTCGTCAACGACCACCAGAAAAGAGTCGTCCCGCTTTGAGAGTATCTGGCTAACCACCGCACCGGAGCGATTCATGTAGGAGAGGGGCTTCACCAACCAGAGTTCCTGCGAACGGTACTTGCCTCGAGCAACCAGGGTCTGGGCTTTCGGCCTGAACCGCCAGCCAAACTCCAGTGCCAGGGCATCAACAACCATAAATCCAAGGTTATGTCTGGTAAAAAGATACTCATCTGTAGGATTTCCCAGGCCGAATACAATCACTCCTTACTCTTGGTCTCCTTTGCCTTGCTCTCGCCTTTAGCGCCACCTTCAGCCGCGGACTCACCCTCAGCACCCCCGGCGCCTTCGGCAACCTCGCCTTCCTCGCCTTCGGCAACAGCCTCAACCTCAACAACACGGCGAGGAGTGGCAACGGTAACTACCACTGCCTGAGGCGGATCGAGCACCTCAACACCTTCCGGAATGTCAAGGTCGTCTATTCTGATGGCATCACCAAGTTCAAGCGGGGTAACGTCTATGTCTATGTTCAAGGGCAGCTTGCTAACTGGCCCGCGGACGTCAACCTCGTAGCGGATACGATCGAGCAACCCGCCGGTCTTAAGGCCAATCGGCGTACCATGGGCGATTATTGGAATTGAAAC
>JAUVJT010000214.1 GCA_030592225.1 Candidatus Stahliibacteriota bacterium
ATACCGGCCAACAAAAGACCCGGTACAAGGAATAGCATCAGGACGAGCCAGACGCCTCTTACTCTTATTCTCATGCTGAACCTCCTAGCTGAGGCTGGATGGCTTGTTGAATACATTTGCTGCAACTCGAAATCAAAAACTCTGGATTACGGAGAATAGCAGTACCTCCTTTTCGTTTATGGAAATTCACGCTTTGCCATATTCGACATATTACCATAATAACCATCCGTTTTTTGCGGGCTACCCTAGAAAGCCCGATTCTTTTTCCTGAAGGATTTCAGTGGAGAGGTGACAATCCAACTCCGCCGTGTATTCCTTCCTACTTGAGTATAGGTTTCTTTCCCCACTTGTCAAGAGGCAAAAAGCCACTATCTGGGGACGATTGCATCCTCGCCATCCAAAGCTGGAGAGGAACTCGAGGTTGACGTATCCCGAGTAAGGAGTATGCTAGGGCATGAAACCGAGATATGGAATTACAGTAATGCTGGGTGTTGCCTGCACCCTGATGCTGATAATCGCTTGCACCCCGCCACCTGAACAGATAGAACCCTTTGCAGAATTCAAGGCGTTCGCCGGCGACGGCCGAGTCAGCATTCAGTTCTGGTTGACCGCAGACGCCCTCACAGAACAGGGCAGCCGCTACGGCCATTTCAAGCTGCTCCGTTCGGAGGAAGACGGGGATTTTACCGAAATTGCCGAACTGGGACCGCTCAATCCCCTGCGCGTCACATGGTGCTGGACTGACTCCTCGGTTACAAACGGGGTGAGCTATCGCTACCTGGTTTACGCGATATTTGCCATATTCGAAGACCCCGATTACGTGGGGTATTCCGATACCCTTTACGTATATCCGGAGTCCGGGCTTGCCGATCCCCGACCCCAACCACCTGACAGTCTGAGGAACGAGACACTATTAGCGGATACGGTCACCTTGCTCTGGAATGAACCCGCCGTACATGATAGTCTCTATTATCTTCTGTATTATTCTCCCAAACTGCAGGAATTTAGCACCTACGATATATCTCTTGATGGAATACACGAATGGGATCCCACGCAGGGAGACCTTGGGGTGCACCCCGTCAAGTTGGATTCGACCCAATACACCTTCATGTGCGCCCGCGACGGAGGCATTCGCTACTACAGGATAGTAAGCTTCACAGACTCCCTCATGTCCTATCCCTCCGGCGCTCTGGAAATTGAACATGAGTGGGCGGGCGCCGCATCACTCCACAAATCATCACCTGACCGGAAAATGCAATAAAACCCAAACGAAATAAAGGAAGCGCCGCCGTCCAGAAAGATGGGCTCCTGTGAGTACAGAAAGATACCCTTGCTCTATCCATTGATGATGCCTGTGATTCATACAATTTTGACGAAACTTCAGTAAGGAAATAACGTTAACTCCACGTTCTAACCACCCTGTGGGATCACTTCCGGGTTGTGGCTCTCAACCTTAGCCGTATGCACGGACCTTACTGTCTACCAGACGCCGGACGCGGCGTCTGGCCTCCGGTCTGAATTTGCCAAAGAAATAAACCAGCCCCCGCAGGTGAAGCATTGCCAGGCGCGAGAGGGGGTTGCGTTTGGTTAGGCGGGCACAGTGGTGAATAATCCGGGACGCGGGGGTATACCATACCTCCCAACCGTGCAGCCACATCCTGATGCAGAAATCTATGTCTTCAGGGCCATAGAAGATGTTCTCATCAAGCAAACCAACCTCGCTCAAGGCCTCGGTACGAATAAGCTGGTTGGCGCCGATAACGTAATCCACCGGACGGCACGTATCGTGCGGCCAATCGGCCATCATGTGATCACGCCAGATGCGCGAGCGTTTGATTAAAGGTAAACGCGTCATCCGGTTTAATATCGGAGCAAGCAGATGCGGGGTACGTTTGCAGCTCGGCTGGATGGTCATATCGGAGTAAAGAAGTTGAGCGCCCACCACTCCGGCCCGGGGACGGCTGCGAATCTGTGCAAGAAGATTGTCCAGAGCCTCAGGTAAAACCTCCGTATCCGCATCAAGCAGCATGATAAACTCCGCTCGTGTCCTGGAAAGTCCCTGGTTGCGAGCCGGAGCTACGCCCCGGTTTTCAGAATTGAGAATCACCCGCGCCTGGGGAAAATCCTCCTGAAGCATACGGCGAGTTCCATCCTGCGAACCATTATCCACAACTGTGACCATAAAAGAAACACCGGGAGGATACCGGTAAACCGAATCAAGGCAACGCTTCAAATCGCTGCGGCAATTCCAGGTAATAATCAGTATCTCAAGTGAGAGTCTGTCAGTCATCAACAGCAAAGATAGCTGAATCGAGAACGTTGTCAAGCAGTTTGTTCCGATTCGAACGGTCTCGACAATGTGTTACTATAAATGACATCAATATCTAAACTGAATCCAACCTTCCGCCCTGCTCGGAATAACCGATTGACTTACCCCGATGCTTCGTTATAATCTGTCTCGTGGATGTAAGGTCAAAGGACGGTCCCGAACCGTTGGATGTGATTTCACCTGGGAAACGTGAATGAAACGTGTACTGGACGTTATCATTTCAAGTATAGGTCTGTGGGTTCTTGCGCTCGTAACCCCCTTTGTAGCTCTGGCCATAATCTTCGATTCAAGGGGCTCAATTTTCTACCGCGGGGTTCGGGTAGGCAAAAACGGCAAGCTATTCAAGATTTTCAAGTTCCGCACCATGATTGACGGCGCCGACCGCTGCGGGCCCAAGCTCACTTACCGGAACGATCCCCGCATTACCAGGGTTGGGGGAATCCTGCGCCGTCTCAAGATAGACGAATTGCCCCAGCTCATAAACGTTTTCCTGGGACACATGAGCGTGGTCGGCCCCAGGCCCGAAGATCCACAATACGTATCCCACTACACCGCGGGACAGCGCGCCATCCTGTCGGTTAAGCCGGGAATCACAGGTCCCGCGCAGATTCACTACGTGGATATCGAGAGCCACATGGACCCCAACAAGTTCAACGAGCAGTACATTGACGAAATCATACCCGAGAAGTTCCGGTTCAACATGCTCTACATCCAGAACCGTTCCCTGGGTCTCGATCTCAAGATACTGTGGCGCACCATGCTTTCGCTTTTCCGTATAGAAATAACCCGGGTGAAGAATAACCGCAACGCCCGCAACACCCACGACACCCGCAACGGCCTGAAATCAAAAGACAAAACCCCGACAGAATCAATAAAATAATCAATTCCATCCGGATTATCTTTCTGCTTACAAAATCTTACCGGAAATAATCCGCCTTAGTATGCTGCGAGTAAAGCGTACTGCACAAGGTGACGGCGCCGTTCCTGTGGGTTATCCCTGGTCAGACTCAGAAGTAAAGCCTACAGGCTCGATCCGGTAGCTTGTCTGGATGTTCACCCCACCTGCACGCAGCATGGCACTGATCGAACAGTATTTTTCTTCCGAGAGTTCTATGGCACGCTCCAGCTTGACAACATCAACATTGCCCGTAACCACGTAGATCAT
>JAUVJT010000074.1 GCA_030592225.1 Candidatus Stahliibacteriota bacterium
CTTCATAAAGCCCCAATTGAAAAAAGCCTCTATTCTGTTGTTCCAGATTTTAACTGGATTTCTGACATCGTCAAAATAACCAGTAGTAACCTCACATTCTAGAATTAAGGTGTCGTCTTCCCATAGTGAATCAATTACTTTTACGGAGAAAGTATCATAGCGACTCCAAGTAGTATTTGTGTCTTCGGGGTATTCCGGTTCTCGCCGACCTGAATCATGCCTTTCATAGCACCACTCATATCCCAGCCCGAACGGGAAGTAGGTTTCGTCAAGATCTGTTTCTGTGAAGATATCACACCCCGCAAAAAACGCAAACACCCCCACAACCAGAACACTAAGTTTCAAGTATTTCATATCATCTCCTCCATATAGATATATTAGGTCAAGATGAAGAGATGTCAAGACGAGAGTATCAATCGTTATAATTGACACGGACGCTAACTCGGGTATATTCTCCTAAACCATTGGAGGCATTGTGAAGAAGATATTTGCTCTATCGTTAATAATTTCATGCGCACTCGCGGCAGAGGCGATAGTTGATACCGCGTACTTCAATCTCAAGCTGGGCTACACGGTGGAGCTGCCGCCTGATTTTGATACGTCAAAGACCTATCCCCTTATTGTCGCCCTGCACGGGTATGGCGACAGGATGTCATCATACGTGGGTACGGCGCAGTCGTTTTGTCCCCAGGGCGCCATCGGCCTTTACCCGGAGACCCCTTACCCTGTTGATCTTGAAGGCAACCTGGGCTGGGCGTGGTACATGCGGGGTAGTCCGGAGTTTCACCAGGCCACGGTGGAGCAGAGCACCCGCTGGGTTCTGCAATGCATTGAGCAGGTCAAGCGGGACTATTCGGTTGATGAGGAAAAGGTTTTTCTGTACGGATTTTCCCAGGGCGGGATGATGACCTACCAGGTGGGTGTGCAGTACCCTGAGCTTTTTCGCGGGCTTCTGCCTGCGGGCGGTTGGCTTGAGATTCCGGTGGACTCGGCCAATGCCCTGGACAGCGCGGTGTTCGGCCTTCCCATCCGCGCCCTGCACGGTTATTACGACGACGTTGTCAAATTTGAAGACGGCGAGACGGCGGTCACCATCCTTGCCGAACAGGGAGTGCCCGCCGAAATTATGCGTTACCCGACCAGGCATACCATAACCATGCAGATGATCGAGGACGCGCGCGATTTCATATACTGTCAGCTATACGAGGGCAAGGTTCCCTCGCTTCCGGATCTCCTTTGGCCGGATGAAGAGCTTGAGCCGGTTGAGCACGCCGAATTCCTCAAGCAGGTGCTGTGTTCAGCCGAACCGGTTGCAGATATCGAGGCCGGGCTGCTGGAACTCTACGCTGAAGTTGAGTCTGACGAGGTGCGTAAACAGATAATCTACCTTCTGGGTGCACGCCGCTGCGTGGGCGCGGAATTCATGCTGGCGCAAATCATGGTTGACGCACAACAATCCCAGGCGCTGCGTCAGGCTGCCCACTCCGCAGTCATCAAGCTTGGAACCCGGACCGCGTGGCAGGCTGCCGACAGAATCAAGAAGATTGTAGTAATTCAGGATGTGATTGAAGGCAGCCAGGCCCAGGTGCAAGGACTGCAGTCGGGAGACGCGATTATCTCCTATAACGGAAAGAAAATCAAGGTTTATCCCGATCTGCGCAAGGCCGTAGCGTCTGTCAAACCGGATAAGGAACAGGTAAAGATGGTCGTGGAACGGGATGGCAAGAAAGTAGTCGTCAAGCTGGCGCCGGGTACTATTGGCATACGGCTAGCGGAAGAGATACGTTAGCATTCTAAGATAAAAAGTGTCGGGTATTTGGGGTAGGAATATTTATACCCCTTATACCCCTTGACTTATTACGCTTTTTTGCCTATTATGTATATAGCTGAATACGGTTTTCAATTGTTTGGTCTTGCTTGGCCAATTGAGGTAACCGGTTATAGTGTTAAGAATTGAGATTCTGGACTTAAGGAGGAGCTTGTGAAGCGTGTAGCTCTGGTAGTTGTCATATCAGCTTTGTGGGTTTTTGTACAAGCCGCACCGATTGTTCCCGGAGGAGAAGGACTGGCCAGTGTCATTGATGCCGGCAACCAGGGATTGTATTCCTGGACTGTAGGTACTTCGTTTGCGGGAGATTACCACGGTGCGGAACATATGAATGATATGAATTTCAGAACCTGGGATAACTCTGTTTTTCGCATTTTTGGTTCATGGGTTCCTTTTGAACCTTTAGAGGTTAGTGGGGCTGCCGGACTGGGTTATTCCTACCCGGTGCATACCGCGAGCGTCTCCCCATCGCTTGGCCCGTGGGATGTTCAGGTAGGAGCCAAATACACCTGGCCAATGGAGTTCTGGACGATAGGCGCTGACGGGCGTATCTTTTTGCCCACGCGCGCTGCTATTTTCGGGGGCCCGCGTTTCGGTGGGGCCGTGCGTCTGCTGGGCACAACCCGGATGGATGCCTACGCCTTCCATTTGAATCTGGGCACTCGCATGCTTGGCGATCCCGCATTGCTCATGGGAGTAGGAGCCGAGATCCGCTACCAGTTTCTCAATCCCTACCTTGAACTTACCGCCGAGTTCATGGCGGACTCGTTCCCGCTCAGGCTAACGCCCGGTCTCAGGGTGCTGACCAACGTAGGGATAAGCTTTTTCTGTGCGGCTGACTTCGGTCTTAATGCCGACGGGCAAAGTTTGGATGCAGATGGAAATCCTTACGTCAACCAGACATCTGTAGGAATAGCTTACTCCCCGGACGGGCAGGTGGTAAAACGCAGGGCTTCCTTTATCGTTCAAGTACGTGACGCCTCCACCGACCAGCCTATGTCCGCCCAGGTTACCATCGCTGAGCATTATCCCAGCGTTTTTGTGGTTTCCTCAAGCGGAGTGCGCCAGATTGACGTGCAGAGTGGTCGGTACAAGGTCACGGTAAGCGCTCCGGGATATCTGCCCCATACATATTCCCTCAACTTCATTTCCCGCAGACCCACCAGACTCGTGGCTTCACTTGAACCCGATCGCACCGGTGGTCGCCTGATCATCAAAACCATTAACAGGCAGACCGGCGTCTCTATTCCCGGGGCTGTGGTGAGTGTTGCAGGCATTACACTTACTTCCAACGAATACGGTGAGGCACGCTTCAGTCTCCCTCCAGGTTCGTATGTCATAAATGCTCTAGCCCCCGGTTACCTGCCGCAGAGCGAGACGGTGGTGCTTTCGGCTAACATGCCGTTGGCGGTTACCATCTCGATGCTCAGTGGTAATGCCCACATCCGTATCTCAGGCATCTACTTCCCGACTGCAAGCGCGGTGATTCCGGCTTCGTCCTATCATTCAATAGATGAGGCGGTGCGCCTGATTAACGGAAACTCCGATGTTCGCATCGAGATAGCCGGGCACACCGATTCCTATGGATCTGCGGAATCGAACCTGGCGCTTTCCCAGCGCAGGGCTGAGGCGGTTCGTGACTACCTGATCAGGGTGCATGGCATACCGGCGCGAAGACTCACAGCTCGCGGATACGGCGAAAGCGCGCCCATAGCATCCAACGCAGCCGAATCAGGCAGAGCGCAGAACCGTCGCGTGGAGCTTGTCGTTCTGCCCTGACGGGTTAGAACGTCCTTTTAATCCACAATCCGCCAACAGGGGTAATGGTAAAGACGGGAAGGCGACGTTGGTCAATATGTTATGCAGCAATCAATAGATGCAAACAGGTTGAGAGTAAATGAACGATAAGGTCATATTAAAACCAGACGGTATACTCCACGTCATGATTATCGGCAAACAGACCGATGAAGAGGTGCATGGTTCTTCGGCAATTTCCGATTGTCTGATACGTGAGCGCAATCTTGAAAAAATCCGCTACCTGGTTGATTTCTCGCAGGCCGGTTCCATAACGCCTTCCGCACGTCAGGCATTGAAGGAGCGAATGAGAGTTATGGAACACCACGGTTCAATTGAGTATGCCGTCATTGGTGTTTCTCCGGCTGTAAGCGCCCTCATACAACTGTATATCAAGGCCGCAAAGACCAAATCACAGGTTCGTTTCTTTGCCAATGAGCAGGAGGCGGTTGGATGGTTGAAGTCGAGCAAGTAGTTGAAATTGCGAAGGTTAATGGTTGAGCGCAGGGCTTTTGTATTTCCTGGACGTTCAGTTATTTAGAATCACTCTTGACAATCCTTAAGAATTGACTAATCTAGGGGTAGCAGAGTAGCATGGATGATAAAAGGCGGCTTTAAGTCGTGCAAAAAAGGAGAGATTTATGAAAAAACTTCTGGTCCTCGCTGTGGTGGCGATGATGTTCTTCGCCGCAGGATGCAGGGAACGCACCGTCTACATTGATGGTCCTGCAGTAGACAGCTTGATGGATAGTCTTACCATAACTGCTGAACCTGGTGATACAAGCATCAGGTTTGTTATCCAGGGTATTCCTGATAGTTTGCCTCCGGGCTTCAATGGCGTCAATATCTATCTTGACACTACTGATATAAGCGCCGATTCCGGTCAAAATATTGAATCGGAGCCAATTCATACGTTCATCAGTGACGGCGAGCACACCCACACCACTCTCACCAACGGCCAGGTGTATTACTATGCAGGCCGTGCCGACCTGACTGAGGATACGGTTTCGACCCTTGGCTTTGGCGGCAGATTCTACCCCCGTCCGTGGGGAGAAGGCTCCTACCTCGGTTACAATCCGGGGCAAGACTCGCTTGACTCTGCCCAGTGTCTCTTTTTTAATAGGGAAACCGGTGATGCAACACAGAATCCTTACACTCACACCGATGGCGATCTTTATTTTGAACTTGAAGGCACTCAGATCGTCATGAAGCCAAAAGACACCACTGGTGCTGCCGGTGTTGCCTCTTCTGGATATGGTGAAGACAAGTGGCTGGATACCCTCACCCAGCAAGCGCCTGAAAAGTATGAAACAAGTGTTCCACTGGAGCTGGGAAAGATCTATCATTTCAAGACGCACGATGCGTACTACGGTAAGCTGATGATTAATACGGTAGATACTCTTAATCTTGAGGTTAAGATAATCTATGCGTTTCAGACTGCTGACAGTGTAAAGAACTACTAAACCTTCTGAATGGTTATTCTACCCCGCACAGTTTGTGCGGGGTATTTTTTTATCCGCTTGACAGGAGAGAAACATTAGTTATGCTATGGTGTTGGGTGCAAAACACCCGCATGGATTATGGAACTTAAAAACAGGTTCCTGAGAACGAGGTTCCCGGGAACCGACCTCAAAGGAGGCGTAATGAAGAAAATCCTGGTAGTCTTGGCCCTGGCAGCCTTTGTTGTTGGCTGTATTCCCAAGCCCCCTGACATTGAAGGCATAAAGGACCTTCTAGAGAAGGATCTTCAGGTGGTAGTTACTCCTGAAGACGACAGCGTTACCATAGAAATCACCGGTTTTCCTGCTGAATTGCCGGAAGGACTTGAAGGCATAAGCATCTACCTTTCTTCTACAGATACAATGGGTGGAGTACCGGGCAGCGAGCTTGGCGTGCCCATTGTTTCGGGACTCACTTCGGATACAATTCTTGGAGAGGCGGGACTAGCGAACGGCACCAAGTACTACTACGAAGGCCGCGGCGAGATAACAGGCGACACGATTTCAGAAATGGGCTTCGGCGGCAGATTCTACCCCCGGCCCTGGGGAGCTGGTTCCTACCTCGGTTATAATCCGGAGAGCGATCCTCCTGATCAACAGAATAACAACGCCCTTTTCTTTGAACGTGAGACTGGCCGCCCGTTTGAAAACCAGACTGCGAGTAGTGACGTAGATTTCTTCTTCTTCATGGAAGGTACTAACCTGTATATCACCAACGCTAAAGTGCTTGGAGGCACCGAGTTCAACGGGATTGAGCCTGCAGGCGTACACATTTCCAACTGGCTTGATGTTCAGGATTCCTCTACTATCTACTCCGATACAGTTGAGCTTAAGGATGGACTGGTTTACCACTTTATGACTGCTGACGGTTACTACGGTAAGTTTGCAGTACAAGATATGGATATGCCCGCTTTCCTGGGTGAAGGAGACGCGATAACCGTTTACCTGCGCTACGCGTTCCAGACCAAAAAGCACATTGGTCACTACTGATTCCTGAATCGAGAAAATAACATCCTACCCCGTGCTGAGGCGCGGGGTATTTTTTTTCAATTACTGATTGTCTGTCAGGATTATGTCTGCTTATTGTGGATTGGTTTTCTCTTCCTGGACCTCGTCTGAAGCGGCGCCTGCGATATCTTCATCACTCGGTTCCTGCAGGTTGGTAGATTGCGTCGTTTCTGGAGGTTCCTTCTTCTCACCTGAACCCTCAGCATCATCAGTAGCCTTCGGTTCAGGCATCTCGGCAGCCTCGGTTTTTTTCACTGTATTCTCCTCGTTTTCCGTAGAGCCGGGAAGAGTCCGGGGGAACAGGCGTGATTCCTGCAACCCTTTTTGCGCGAAGAGTACGGTAATCGCTTTGGCATTTTCAGGAGAGAGAGAGGCAATCAACTCTCCGGTTGCCTTTGCTGCAGCCTTCTGATGGCGGTTCCATCGGCTGTATGCAGCGGGGTGCAGAATGCGCGAGAGCAGGGTTGGTTGGGTCTCCTCCTCTGCAAATCGCAGCTTCCTGGCCGCCAGCGAGGAGATAACCAGATGAGTGAGTATCAGCAGAGCGGGCAGGGGGCGCTCGCCGATTCTTTCCAGCAGGTTCTCTGCCGTTTGCTCGGCATGAGTAAATTCCCCTGCGCCTTTTTTGGCCTCGGCGAGCAGCAGCATGGCTTCAAGTTGTTCAGTCTCTTCCATCCAGTCCACCAGCTCTTTTTCTATACCGGTTAGCACTTCAGCCGCTGCCGGAAACATCTTGTTGGCCAGATTGATTTTTGCCGCAGTTAATCGGGCAGTGACCTGGAAGGCAGGATTGTCATGTTGCCGGGCAAGCTGTTGCAGTTCTAAAAGTTCTATTACGGCGGTCTCAACGTCACCGGTGCCGATGAGGTTCTCAAGACGAACGGCCCTGCCCATAAATAGCTGTTCAGGATTCTCCGCGCGCTGCGCTATCTCGATTATCCTGTCGGCTTCGCGCAGGCCGTCGTTGAATCGTCCCAATTTGGCGTAGGTTGTGGCGCGCGCTCTTAAGGCGTCAAGAGCCATGGGAGCCATTTGGGGCGACTGGAGCATCTGGTCTGCGAATTCCATAACCTTGAGTGTGGCTTCATAGTTTCCTACTATCGTATTTGAGGCTGCGTACTGCAGGTTTGCTCCGGCTTCGCTCCAGGGGTCGCCAATCTGACGCGCTATTTTCAGGGACAGGCTTGCTTGCTCGAGGCCTCGTTCAAAACGCCCTTGATGATTGTTGATAGAGGAAAGCCCGACCAACGCCTGTATGGCTCCGGGTTGATTCCCGATCTCCAGACATAGTTTTCGTGATTCCTCCAGATGAGGCAGGGCTTCATCCATCCTTCGCAGAACCTGCAAGATATTTCCCAGGTTCGCTTCCGCTTCCGCAAGAGGAGCAGGTGCACCAACGACCTTGCGGGCGAGAAGGGCTTTTTCGTAGCAGCCCAGCGCTTTCTCTATGCGTCCCTCGTAAAAAGATAAGTGCCCGCGCCGCATCTGAACTTCTCCACTCAGAACAGGATCCTGCAGCTCCTCGGCGCGTGTTGAGGCCTCTTCGAGTTTCGCACGCGCGACGTTGAAATCTCCGCGCATCATTTCCAGACCTGCGATTTCGATAGTGCAGTTGATAATTGTCTGGCGGTGGCCTATTTCCAGAGCAATGTTAAGGGTTCGCTCAAGATAGCTCTGTGCCTTTTCTCCCTGATCAAGTTCCAGCAGCAGGCGTGCAACGTTTAGCAAATTATTGGTTAAAAGCAGTTTATCTTCTGATTTTTCAGCGATGGCAATTGCCCGCTCATAGTAGTTGAGTGCCTGGTCAGGACGTCCCATGGCCCGGTTAAGGGTGGCCAGGTTGTTAAGCGAACGGTTTGTGTTGGCGTCGTCGTCAAGTTCCTGACTAAGTTTCAGGGCCGCCTTGAAATCGGCTTCCCCCTCTTCGGGCCTGCCCTGCTGGGCCTGGCCTGTACCGCGTTCAAGCAGTGCAACCGCTTTTCCGTATTTATAAGAAAGGGTTTGTGAACGCCGCAGGGCCTCTCCGGCGTATTCAAACAGGTGCTCGAAATCAGATATGGAGCGGGAGGTGTGCGCCAGCTTGTTGAGCGCGTCCACTTCTCGCTCGGACAGCCCCTTGCGGATGGCAAGATTGCGAGCGGCGGCATAATCCTTAGCCGCTTCAACGAATTTGCCCTGGTAGTCAAAAACCCCTGCGCGTCCGTAGTGAGCATCAAAAAGCTCCGTACTCAAACCCTCGCCGAAATGATCTTTCCATATCTTTATGGTGCGCGAATAATCTTCCTCGGCGGCCTCGTTGCGGAATAAGCGGCGGTTTTCCTTTGCCGAAGCAAGATTGTACTTGAATGCCGGCTCCCAATCCCCGGATTCGGCCCAGTGATGAGCCAGCATGGTAAAGTAGCGCTCCAGCGATTCGGAATACAGGCTCTCAACCGCCCTTGCTACGTTACGGTGAAGCCGTTCGCGGTCCCCGCGCAGAATTGAATCGTAGCAGACGTCTCGCACCAGGGTCTGGCGGAAGACGTACTCCGTCTCGCCCGCCTGCAGGGAATAAATCAATCCCGAGGTCACGACCGGGGCCATGAGGCCGGTTACGTCTTCCTCGCCCGTAATATGAGCTATAATGGTTGAAGGGAAGTGCATGCCGTATACCGAACCCAGCCTGAGCGCCTGGCGCACTTGCTCGGGTAATCTGTCCATTCGCGAGAAAACGAGACTGTACAGATCGTCGGGAATCTCAGCGGCATCAACCCCCTTGCCCATTACCCATTTGCCGTCTACGTCTTCAATAAGATTCTTATCCAACAGGTAGCCGGCCCATTGTTCGAGAACCGATGGATTACCCACTGAGCGTTCATACAGGAATTGATGAATGGCGTCGTTTGCCTGTGCGCCAAGTATCTTTTCGGCGAGTTCTTTTGAATCAGCCGCGGAAAGAGGATCGAGACTTACCCTGTTCAGATTTTCCTTTGGAGTATCAAAGCCCTCGCAAAACTCCTCCTCGAATTCAGGATTGTACGCGAAGAAGAAAAAGATACCCTGGGGCCGCAGCCGGGGGATGGTACGTGCGGCAAACGCCAGCATTTCAAGAGAACCGGCCTCGGCCCTTGCCGGATCGTCAATTAGAATCGCCAGAGGTCGGGAGGCGGCGCGTCTGATGATGTAACTGCGGAAGGCGTCCATCAAGTTTTCAAGACGCAGCTCCGGAGAATAAGCGGCTATCTGTTTCTGCGCTTTAGCCAGACCGAAGAGCATTCCTGCGATGAAGGGAAAACGTCTTGCCAGTTCGTCGCCTTCAA
>JAUVJT010000213.1 GCA_030592225.1 Candidatus Stahliibacteriota bacterium
GAGCAAGAAGAAAGGAAAAGGCGGATTCTGGTCGGGCGGCGGTTTCTCATCGGGCGGTGGAGGCTCCTCTTCCGGCGGGTTCTCAGGCGGCGGCTTTAGTGGTGGAGGTTTCTCAGGAGGAGGCGGCGGGGGCGGGTGGTAACAATTCCATGCACTCGCCCGTCTTTCTAATCAAAGGAGGAAAGATGAAAAGAGTAATCCTCAGTTTAGTCGTTGCCTCCATCCTCGTTCCCTTTGGCGTATCTGCATCCACTTATCCTGAGCCGCCGTCTTCCGGCTACTACGTGCTCGATACGGAACGGAAGATCAGTGAGACCTACGAGGAGCGCATCAACGGGCTGTGCCGCGAGGTGGAACTGGTTGCCGGGGTGCGCATGATGGTGCTTACCTTTTCTTCTACCGACGATGCAAGCACCAAGCAGTACGGGGAAGCTGTCCTGAAGGAGTGGGGCGAAGACGAATCAGGCAAAACCCTGGTGATGGTGGTCTCGTTTGACGAGCACAAGGTGTATACCGCGGTAGGGGATGAACTCGAAGCACCCCTTGCCAAATCCCGGATAAGCCGTATCCACAAAGACATCCTTATCCCCGATTTCAAGCAGCGTGAGTACGGCAAAGGTATCTATAGATCATTCAGGCTCTATGCAAAGGAGATAGCCGATGCCTGCGACGTGGAGTTCGAATCGCTGGAAAAGACACCTTACGTCTATGCCCGTGACGATGACCTTGAGGAGTTAGCCGATGATGCGGTACGGATAGCCACGTGCTGCGCGTGCTGGCACGCGTTCCACGGTTTCGGCTGGCATTGGAGATGGCGCAGACACCATTGCTGGTAGGAGACACCATTGCTGGTAGGAAACAGTTAGTTTGAAGGATATGTCTTGATTAGAAGTGATATTAAAGAACTGTACTACATTACGCCAATAAAGAACGTTCCTTCTATTATGGAATTGGGAATACTATCCAATAAGCAAGCACTGAATATACCTCATGGTTCAGTTGCTTCGCTAGGCGTGCAAAAGAGGCGAGACAGAAAAAGAGTTACAAGAGAACGGTGGTTACATGAATATGCAAATTTGTATATAGACGCTAGGAATGTGATGCTCTATCTAGTGGTTAAGGTTTGGAAAATCGCCGAAGTCTGTGTACTAAGAGTTAGTTCAACAGTTCTAGATTTAGGAGATGTTGTGATTAGTGATACTAATGCTGCTCGGGATCTAGTTCGTTTTGAACCTGCTCCGAGTGGGCTTAGAATGTTGGACAAGAATCTAGTCTTCGCACAATCTTGGAATGACCCAGACCCAAACGAAAAATATAGAAAAAGTGGGATTAAATGTGCAGAGGTGCTGGTACCGAATAAGATTCCACCAGGTTACATCACAGGCGCTTATGCCGTCTGTGAAGAAGATAAAAAGGCTCTTGTCCATTTGACAGGGGTGCGTTTCTCTGTTAGTATTGACAAACACATGTTCTTCCAGAAAGAGTAGTCGGAGGCTGACATGACACAAGTATTGATTGACGACATATTCAAATCCGAAGCGCAGACTTTGGTAAACACAGTCAACTGTGTCGGAATCATGGGAAAAGGGATTGCGCTACAATTCAAGAAACGATTTCCAGGGATGTTTAAGGATTACGTGAACCGTTGCAAAGAGGGTAAAGTTAAATTGGGTGAGCCATATTTATATAAAAGACTCACGCCTCCTTGGATATTGAACTTCCCTACCAAAGACCATTGGCGTTCTGTCTCAAGAATTGATGATGTTGTTAGGGGGTTGGAGTATCTCTCTCAACATTACAAACAATGGGGTATTACCTCGCTGGCTGTTCCTCCTTTGGGCTGTGGGCAAGGTGGTCTGCTGTGGAAAGCGATGGGGTCAATTCTTTATAAATATCTTAGCCAGTTGGATATTCCAGTTCAACTTTATGCACCTTACGGCACTCCTTCCAAGGAGCTTGAACCTGAATTTTTACTAAGTGAATACTCAAGAAGCATGTATGAAAGTGGCGCAGTTAAACCAAGTTGGGTGGCATTAGTAGAGATACTTAACAGAGTTAACATGCAACCGTACCATTGGCCGGTAGGTCGGGTAGTTTTTCAGAAGATAGCTTATGTGGCAACTAAAGAGAAAATACCCACAGGGTTGCAATTTGAGAGAAGTAGTTACGGACCATTTTCTAAGGAATTTAATAGTCGAGTCCTAAGTAGATTGGTTAACAAGGGTTTAATTGACGAACGTAAGAAAGGTAGCCTCATGGCTATTAATGTTGGGAGGACTTTTGAGGGTGCAAGACGAAATTACGAGGATGTTTTGGAGAAATGGGAATCTCAAATTAATCGAATATCTGATTTATTCACCAGAGTGAAGGGGTCTCATAAGTCAGAGTTAGTAGCGACAGTAATGTTCGTTGTTGATGAATTAAATGAAGCTATTCCTGATGAAGATGATGTGTTGGATGCAGTTAAAGAGTGGAAGTTAAGACGAAAACCACAGTTGAGGGAAGAAGAAGTTAGATCGACAATTCGTGATCTGGCTGTGTTGGGTTGGGTGAATGTAAGACTGAATCCTCAGGCTTGCGAGACATTTAAATTATAGCGTGATAATTGTTCCCAAAGGAAATAAAATCGCATCCTATGTACTGATACTGTTTGGTTCTTTCGGTTATCTTTGTGCGGCAAATCTTCCGCCGCCTCCTGCACAAAACTACTACGTTTTAGATCAGGCCGACATCATTGATGCTTCCTACGAGGCCCGGATCAACGAACTGTGTCGTGAGGTGGAACGTAAGACCACTGCCGAGATGGCGGTGCTGACCATCCACTCGTTCGAGGGTGAATCCCCCTGGTACTATGCCACCGAACTGGGTAATTTCTGGGGGGTGGGACAAGAGTCTGAAGACAATGGTTTGATGATGGTGGTGGCGGTTGCCGACCGCGAGGTGTTCACCGCCGCGGGAACAGGGATGGAGGCCATCCTGCCCGATGCACGGCTCGATCAAATATACCGCAGCATACTGGTTCCCGACTTTCGCAAGGAACGCTACGGCAAGGGAATCTACCAGGCATTGCAGATGTACGCGGTCGAGATAGAGCGCTACTATGAAGTCGAGTTCGAAGGAACCAGGGGGGCGCCCAGGGGCAAGGAAGGTTGGCAGAAGTTCTGGAAGATGTTTTCAATACTGCTTATCCCGATATTGATATTTGCTTTCTTCATCTTTATCGTAGTTATTGCCTTAACTTCCAAGGGGAGCGGTTCGTCCGGCTCAAGCAGCCGGTCGTACTGGTCGTCAGGTTCGTCCTCGTCCTCCAGCAGCAGTTCATGGTCATCGGGTTCATCAAGCTCGGGCGGCGGATTCTCCGGGGGCTCGTTTTCCGGCGGTGGTGCAGGCGGTGGCTGGTAGTCTGATGCCGTCCGGTAAATCGCAGAGCCATCCTTTGATTTTCGCTTTTCTGCCGGGTTTATCTCTTGCCTTTTTTGTTGTAGCCGCGACCTACCCCGGGCCGCCTCCTCCAGACGTGTACGTGCTCGACCTGCGAGAGGTGATAGACGATTCAACCGAAGTCCGGATAAACGACCTGTGCC
>JAUVJT010000027.1 GCA_030592225.1 Candidatus Stahliibacteriota bacterium
AAACGTGAAGGTTCATGTGCCTTCCATGTTCTTCCGGGATGCCTCTATTTGGGTACGGATAGCTTCGTACTTGTCGCAGGATTTGTTTGCGATCGCTGCAGTAATGGGCTGCTGCAGCCGATTGACTCTTGCAGATTTGATTCAATCTTGTCCCTCGCTATGAGGGGCGGTACAGGAGGTAGTACCGTTGTAGAAGGGCATTGCCGGAACGACTGGCTGTTTGCTGCGGCGACTCGCGATGAACTTGTTGTCGCGCTCCCACCCATTGGAGTTAAGACTCTGGACACGTGGACTAACGGGTCAGCGGCGTCTGCGGCTGCAAAACGAAGTTCTGGCAAAAATTTGCATCTCTACAAACCATTTGCTGCTCGACTCGGACGCAGGAGGAATGCCTTTGGAGTTATCCGCAGGTTTCCGACACAATCCGGAGAGTGCAAATCGAGTAAAGGGGTTAAAGGGAAGGGCCAGGTGTGTTCGGAACCTGAGGACGGTTTAATGAGAAAAACCATAAACAACAAATCAGCACAACCACAGGAGGTATCGTGTTGAAAAAACTAGCCATATTATTTCTGGCAGCGGTGGCGTTGACCTGGGCGGTTGACATTGACGTTTCCGTAGACAGCGCAGGCATCGAGCCTTTTCCTGCAGTGCTCAATCAGGATAACGGAGTAGGAGCACGGGTCACCAATAACGCAATCAGAGAGGTACATGAGGTTCTGATCAACGGCGTCATCGGCAGCTTCGACGCTCTGGACACCTTGCTGTTCGAGGACTTCGAAGGTGACTGGCTGCCCACAGGCTGGGATACGGTGTTGACCGATAGCGGCACAGTTCCCCATCATCACTTCTGGAATCCGGACGTGTGGGACGATATGTATAACGGTATTCTTGCCCCCGGTGTATGGGCCAACGAGGACGGTCATGTGGCAAACGAGTGGCTAATCACTCCGAACATTGACCTTTCCGATTACGGTAAGGAAGATATCGTTACCCTGAGTTTCTATGCTTCCTTTATCCCTTCTGACCTGGCGGACGCTCATACCTTTGTCTGTCTTTCCACCGACGGCGGCACCACGTGGAGCGACACCCTTATGGACCTTATCCACGACATAGGCGAGCCTGGTGATCCGCAGATCTGGATTAGCGATGAGCTCAACCCGTTTGAGGTAGACCTGAGCTTCTACCTCGGCGACACCATAACGATTGGTTTTAATGCCGCGTACGCCGAGGGTGTGGTGGCGGAAGGACCCTGGACTGTGGATGATGTCGCGGTGATTGTTGATGACTACGCCTCGGTATGGTCTGCAACCGATATCATAGCTTCAATCAACCCCGGCGATGCGGTGTTTCATATCTTTATGGATGATCCCTGGGTTCCTACCGAGTCCGGTGCATATCGTCTGACCGTTTGGGCGGAAGCCGCAGGCGATGAGGTTCCTGAGAACAACACCTTCTCAACAGACATCTATGCCGGCGTCAGCGAGGATTCGGCAGACCTTGCTATGCTTAGTATCGTTTACCCCCCGAGCGTTGTGGCCCCCAACGAGGCGTTTATTCCTCAGTGCATGGTGGCTAACTACTCCAACAAAATCATCTACGGCGCTGACGTAACCTGCAACATCACCATCGGCGGTATTGAGGTCTACCGTGAGGTTCTGATCACCACCTTTACTCCTGACACCTTTATCATTGATGCCTTCCCGCCGTTCACCACCGGTGACCCAGGTTCTGAGTACATGATTGGTTTTGTCATTGATTATGCGCCCGACACCGACAGCACCAACGACTACCTGAGCAAGCCCTTCCTGGCGGCATATCCTCATGCTATCGTCCCGGTAGAGGCCCTTGAGCCGGAAGAAGGCAAGACTTACGAGGCCGGCAGCATAATTACTCCTACTGCGGTTTACGAGAATATGGGCACTGAAACCGAGAACGACTGGTATGCCACTGTTTATCAAAGCGGTACGGGCGGCTACGAATGGTACGACACTGTTCATGTTACCTGCGAATTTGCCCCTGGTGAACAGACTACCATCTATTTCCCTGATGTCACATTGCTTAGTATTGACGCCGACTACACAACCACCTTCTCCTGCTACATGAACATCGAAGACTTCTCAGGCGGCGACCTTGGGGTTGGATTTAAGGGTGAAGAAGACACCGGAATCGAGGAGAGTATCATGCCTAATGAGTATGCACTTGCGGTTTCAAGCGAAATCTTCAGCCGCGACTTGACCATTCAGTACTCCATGCCCAGGTCCGGCCACGTTAGTCTGAAGCTGTACGACGTCACAGGACAACTTCTGGAAAGCCTCGTGGACGCACCCGTTGCTGCTGGCTATAGCAGTCTGGATTGGGATGGCCGCGAGATGCCTACCGGGCTCTACTTCCTTCGCATGGAAACCGACGGATTTACTGCTACTCGCAAACTCGTACTAGTTCGATAATCTAATCCACATAACCCTTACCCTGCAAGGGCGGTCGTAAGACCGCCCTTTTTTTTGTTTCCAATCGAACGCCAACGGCTTAAAACCTGATGCTTTATCAACTCTAAACCTGCGTTCTGAGAGATTCACTTCTTTCCCTATCAATTCAGCTTTTAATCATCGAAAGAAAGAGGCGTATCCCTTGATAATCAAAGAGATTGTTTCCCTATGAGTGGTTATTGAATAAAGGTTTGATTGACCTAACGCTGTGCAGCGTAATGATTTGAACCTGAGGACGGTTTTTGATTGTCAGGGAATATAAAACAAGACACACCACCTTAGGTGGTGTGTTCTTGTAAGGTAAAACTTGAAAGTGGAGGCAATTTTATCTTCTCTAATCCCTCTAGGGGTGCTACCTATCTTATAGATAAGCAATCGGCGTGCCACTTGGCGCCGACTTACAGTAAGTATCCTAAGACCGAAAGTTGCATTCAAAACATCAAAGGCTAACCACTACCAGGGGTGTCACGCCCGGAGACAAAAATACAGTCAAAACCCCAAAACTGTTTAGATTTGTGACGGTACTACCTTGACGCGTACGTATATCCTTCTATAATCAATATAGACAATCTGGAAAGAAAACAGCCAAACCCGGAGGCTATCATGAAGGGGTGCTACCTAAACTCCTCTAAGAAAGCATCCAGGGTAACAGTTATGTGGATAAGCCTGATTCTCGCGACAATGGCATGGGGATCAGTACAAAGCCCGGATTTCCCTATCAATAATGAGTATATAGTCAGGGTTTCCGAATCCAGCGGTTTGTACGAGTTTGCCGCCCTTGCAGGGGGTGTGGTCGAGCCTTTAATTTCCTATCCTGACGCTTCCCAGGAGGTTCTCGATGCGTTCGGAAACTACTACGTGGTTAGCGTTTCCAGCAATCAGCAGTCTTCAATGGACAGCCTGGTCAACGCCCTGAGCAGGCTTTCAGTGGTGCAGCATCTTGAAATCAATACCGTGGTAAACATTGATTTCGGGATGGAGTCTGGACAACAGATGCTTCCTCTTGACGATCCTGAACCTGGGCCCCATGCCCCTGACGATCCCTTCTTTTCATATCAGTGGGACAAGGTGGTGACTGAAACGGATTGGGCATGGAGCACCTCTACGGGCAGCGCCGATGTGTTGATAGCAATCCTCGATACGGGGGTTGATCCTGAACACGCGGACCTTGAACCCAACCTCGTGCCCGGATATAACTTCATTGACGACGACGTGAACGTGGTGGACGATAACGGTCACGGCACAAAGGTTGCCGGTGTGGCCGCGGCCAGAATCAATAACGCTGCCGGTATCGCCGGTGTAGCGGGCAATGCATCGATCATGCCGCTTAAAGTAGCCAACTCCATGGGCAACATCAAGAGAAGCGATTTGGTGGCCGCCATCGTTTACGCCGCTGACAACACAGTGAGCGTAATCAACGTCAGCGCCGGATTCTTCGGTCCCAGTGAAGCCGAAAAAGCGGCGGTGGAGTTTGCCTGGGAAAAGGGTCTGTGCATTGTGGCTTCCGCAGGAAACGATGATAGCTATGATCTGAACCATTATCCCTCCACCTACGAGCACGTCATGTCTGTGGGCGCTAGCACCCAGGATGACGCAAGGGTTGACTTCTCGAACTACGGAGAAAACGTTGACGTATATGCACCTGGTAAGAGCGTCTGGGTGACCCTTACCGGAGACGGCTACGGGACGGCTACCGGAACGTCCTACGCATCACCCCAGGTGGCCGGATTAGCCGCGCTGGTTATGAGCGCTTATCCTGAGTACAGCAATCAGCAGGTGTGGGACGTCATCATCGCCGGTGCCGACACCATCGATACCGATAAGGGCAAGGTGCTGAGGATTAACTCAAGAAAAGCAGTAGAGATGGAGTCTGATTCCGAGACTGAAACCGGGATTGTTGCCGAGACCGGGAGTGCGGTTTTTGTAAGCCCTGTTTCTTCTATTCAGAAAGGTACGTTGAGTTTCAACTACGAGGTTACCCAGGCGACCGATTATACACTCAGGATTTTTGATGCGGCAGGCAAGGCGGTATATGTCCGGGACGGCAATGCGGTTTCGCAGGGTCGCATCGAATGCGCTCCTGAACTGCCTGAGGGCGCTTACTTCTGGATTTTCCTCGCCGGTCAAGGTGTTGCTTCCGGAAAGGTTGTATTCTTAAAGTAATCTCGCTTATCCTGTAGAATCCGTGCCGAAATCACTGCCGATTTTGACCGATTTCGATCATTTTTCGCAGACTCAATAGACATAATAGACAAGATAGACCTATTCCCTAAGTTTAACAGGTGCGTCCGTTTTGAGCATGTTGAATGCTTACCGTCGCTTATGGAAGGGGACGTGAAGGCAATCCTGAGGATTATGATGGCGCTCACACTCCAGCGAGTGCGACCGCCCTTGCGGCGATAACTATCGCCGCTGCGAGTCCGTTGCTTTTAACGTCCACACAACTTAATTCAATGGCGGTGGAGTGCTCGATTTCCCGACACGCGGATTATGATGACGCTGCTCCCTGCATTCGCCCTTCGGGCAGGAAGATTATTTTTGAGGAACGTCGTAAGCTTGACAAGGTTCCAGTTTTCACTATAATTCGGGTGAGGCGTAATAGAAATCTCATAAAACCTAGATAGTAGAGGAAAACGAAAGAGGAAATAGATGCGGGACAGACTGAAGACCGGCAAGATGAAAAAGAGAGCAACCCGATGCGGGGATTGTGATTCCTTTTCACCTCGACTTGCGCGTCGAGGTATTTTTTTGCAAGGTCAATGGTGCTTTGAGGGCGGCAGGTTAGTGTTGAGGTTTTCCAAGAGCGGCGGTCGGAATCACTGGCGTTTTCACAGGAACCGACTGCCCCACCAGTTTGCCCGGCACGGGGAGCGGGGAGAAAACCGAACGAACAGCTGCAAGTCAACCACCCGTCACGGATCGGATGCCCTTTGCAGATACACGAAGTTTGCATCCCCTGACATCTGTTACGCGAATTTCTATTACCTCAAGTTCTCCGACCACGGCGGGGGGGAATCGGATTTAAGCCGAGGCAGCGCGTCCGTTCATGGTCGCGCTGTATCGCATATTTTTGGCCTTGATGCTGTAGAGCATCGAGGCCGTTTTTTTATCAAAAACACGGGAACCAAGGAGGTATCAATGCAACAACGGCTCGAACTTGAGGCGTGGGAAAAAGAACTCTTCAAGAAAGAACTTTTAGAAAGATTGGAAGCGCTCCTCTGCCCTGCGGGAACTGCAAACAAACCCGAGGATCGTTTGTCAGATTGCTCACCCGCTTCCAGCAAGGAAACAAGCGAGCAGCGCGATCTCAGCATGAACCAACTTCTGTCAGGAGTCGGATATGTCCTATGAACTCAGCGGCACTCTGGACGCTTTTAGCATCCTTGACGTTATTCAGTTGCTTACCGTGACCCAAAAAGTTGGTGAACTGCGCCTGGAGAGTAAGGACGGCCACGAAACTGCATCCCTGTATCTGGACAAGGAGAATCTTATCCATGCGGTTTACGGCGAACTGGAAGGGACACAGGCTTTCGAGACGCTCCTGGGATGGAAGGAAGGTTCTTTTGAATTCATCCCGGGCCGGCATCCTGAAAAGACCACCATGGATAAAGCGGCTTTTGTGACCTTGCTCCAGGCTTTTGCCCGCCTGGATGAGATGCAAAAGATACAACAGGATTTACCCCCCGAGGATATAAACCTCTATATCGTTGCCGACATCAAAACCGTACCTGCAATAACAGCCAAGGAATGGAAAGTATTGGCCCTGGTTAACGGCAAACGCACCATAACCAGAATCTGCCGGAAGTTCGGGGATGAATTGACGGCCAAAAATCTGCTTTTGAAGCTGTTCAAGAAAAAATTAATAAGTCCTGATCCGCCGGAATCGGACTGGCGCAGATTGGTCCCTTCGTTAAAACCCGTCGCCGAGGAGGAAGGCGAGCGGTTTCGCCCTCCTCGTGTCAGGACAAACCTGCTTTTTAAGGCCATTGACGGGAAATCGCACTTCGAGGATATCCGCCGCAAACTTGATTTGAGCGAGAATGACCTTCTGGAAGACATCAAGCTTCTCTATGAGTTACAGTGGATCAAGTTCAATGAGACAGATGAAGAAAAATTCAAAAACCTGCTTCCGGATATTTAAGGCCGGTCTGAAACTTGATGATAAACAGATCGTTACCAGGCAAGAGAGGTATGATGTCGTCGAGAAGAACAATAGGGAAAAGTATGCAATTATCGTATAACAAAGGAGGTACTATGCATCAACGGCTTGAACTTGATGTCACTGAAATAGCTCTTCTGAAGGCAAGGTTGTTTGCCCAGCTTTATGAGTCGCTGGATTCAGATAATCATTTGCGAGAACCGGACGGGTGTCGGATGAACCCTCCCGGTTCTTTCCGGAAGAAAGACGATGAATCTTTTGACAAATCACAAAACCCCAACAAAACCCAAAAACCTTAGGAGGTATAATGGGTTACTCTTTATCGTTGAATGAGGGCTGCATCGCAAAGCGGCTCCTCATTGCTGTACTGGGTCTTCTGCTGATCGTTGGATCATTGAGTGCAGAAGGCTGGGCAGATAAAATCAAGGTGAAAGGCGACCTTCGCTACCGCTTTGAGTGGTACGGCAAAGAGGTCTATGACGACGACAATCTCGTTGGCGACACCCTGGATGCCCGTTATCGCAATCGCGTTCGCGCCCGCCTGGGCATTGTGGCCAAACCTGAGGACAACCTCGAAATAGGTCTGCGTCTTGCTACCGGCTCGGATGATCCGGCTTCCACCAATCAGACCTTTGACGGCGCCTTTACCACCAAGGGATTTCACCTCGACCGCGCCTACTTTGCCTGGAAACCGGTGGACGGTCTCTGGCTTGCGGGCGGTAAAATGTCACCCAGGTGGCAAAAGGCCACCAGTGCGTTCTGGGACGGCGACCTTGCCGTGGAAGGTCTGGCTCTCGGCTGGAACGGCGACTTTGATGCGGTAAGTCCTTTCGCTAGTCTCAACTACCTCTGGGTGGATGAGATAAAGAAATCCCCGGATGACGTGATGCTGTATCTGGGTCAGGCAGGCGCCAATTTTAAGCTCGGAGAAGCCAAGCTCATGCTCGGGGCCAGCTACTTCACCTACACCAACATCGTCGGCCACGGGATGCTGTACGACGATGACGACTTCGGCAATTCCACTGTCGAACCAATCACTGACTCAATCCCCGTGGTTGACACCCTGGGCGACACCACCTGGACGTACACCTACGGCGCGCCTGAGTACGAGATAGGCTACAACGTAATACAGCCTTCGGCCAGGCTCTCCTTCAAGGTCGGCGAGTTCCCCATCAGTTTTCACGGTGACGTGGTCTACAACCTCGCTGCTGATGAGGACAATCTGGGCTACGTGGTCGGCGTTAAACTGGGCAAGGCCAAAAAGCCGGGTTCATTCCAACTTGGCTTTGACTACGGCGCTCTGCAGAAAGACTGCACCATGGCCACGTTCGTTGACTCCGACTTCGCGGGCGGCGGAGTAAACTCCAATGGCATGAAGTTTGCCGGAGCCTACCAGATTACCAAGAGAATCCAGGCAGGCGCCACATTCTTTGCAAACACTCAGAAGCCTGCGAGCGATACCCCCAAGGGATACTATCGCTTCCAGGGCGATCTGAAGTTCAAGTTCTAAACATAGGAGTAACAAATATGAAAAGAACACTCAACTTTGCCCTTAAAGGGCTGCTCATAGTAGGACTCGCGGCAGCAATCGCCGGCTGCGGCGGCAAGAAAAAAGATGCCGAAGGAATCCTGCAAATCAAGGGTTCAGACACCATGCTTCAGCTTACCACCGCTTGGGCAGAGGCCTACATGACTGCCAATCCCAAGGTGCAAATAGCGGTTACCGGCGGCGGCTCAGGCACCGGCATCGCGGCCATGATTAACGGCACTACCGACATCGCCAACGCCTCCCGTAAGATAAAGGACGAGGAAGTAGGTGACGCAAAGACCAACGGCGTCAACCCGGCTGAGCACGTCGTTGCCAAAGACGGAATCTCCGTCGTGGTCAACCCTGCCAATCCGGTTGCAGAACTCACCATGGAGCAAATCAAGCTCATCTACATCGGCGAGATAACCAACTGGAAAGACGTGGGCGGCGCAGATCACGCCATCACCCTGTGCGGGCGCGACAACTCCTCAGGCACCTACGCTTACTTCCAGAAGCACGTTCTCTTAAAGGAAGACTATGCCGCCTCAGCCCTGAACCTGCAATCCAACTCCGCCATCGTTGAAGAGGTTGCCTCCAATGAATACGCCATCGGCTACATTGGTTTGGGTTATCTGGTAGAGGCCGGCGGCAAGATAGCAGCGGTTGCCGTTGACGGCGTCAAGCCCAGCGATAAGTCGGTCGCTTCCGGTTCCTACAAAATCGCCCGCGGATTGCAAATGTACACCAACGGCGAACCCGAGGGTCTGGCAAAAGCCTTCCTCGAGTTCATCATGAGCGAAGAGGGTCAAAAGATTGTTCGCGACGAGGGATTCGTCGCAATGCAGTGAACTAATCCCCTGACCCTCTCTCTAAGCCTTCCGGGGCGCAGCTTCGGCTGCCCCCGGAGGGCAATAAAGTGTACGTAGAATAAAGATAAACTCAAGAGAGGCAAGATGTGAAAACCTTGAGACTCAAACGCCCCCAATGGCAGGATAAGGCAATAAGGCTGCTGCTGACCGGCGCAGCTTCAACATCCATTCTTATCGTGCTTCTCATCTTTGTCTTCCTGTTCAAGGAAGCCGCTCCATTTGCCATAGACCCGGGGATAGGCGAGCTATTTAAGGGCGGATGGAATCCCACCTCCATGAAAAAGGAGATGTTTGGAATATGGCCGCTCCTTACCTCCTCCCTTTTGATAACCGCACTCGCGACCGTAATCTCGGTGCCTGTGGGCGTGCTTTCATCGGTCTACATCTCCGAGATTGCAAAGCCTGCGGAGCGCGAGTTCTTCAAGCCGTTCATCGAGCTTCTGGCAGGCATCCCGTCGGTAGTGATAGGATTCTTCGGCATCATGGTATTGGGCCCGCTGGTGAAGCAGGTGTTCGGCCTTGATTCCGGTCTCAACGCCCTGACAGGAGCGCTGCTTCTGGCTCTTATGGCCGCGCCAACCATCATCTCCATCTCCGAGGACGCAATCCGCAGCGTGCCCCGTTCGTACAAAGAAGCCTCGCTTGCCACCGGTGCGAGTAAACTTCAGACCATCTGGCGGGTAACCGTACCATCGGCATTGTCAGGCATAATCGCGGCGGTGATGCTGGGCATGGGCAGGGTGATCGGCGAGACCATGGCGGTGCTCATGGTTACCGGAAACGCGTTCAAGCTGACTCTCAATCCACTTAACCCGGTACGCACCATGACCGCAACCATTGCCGCCGAGATGGGCGAGGTGGCCCGGGGCGGCATCCACTACAGGGCGCTGTTCTGGATAGGTATAATCCTTCTGCTCTTTACCTTTGGACTCAACATGGTAGCCCAGCGGGCGCTGAAAAAGTTCGGTGCGAGATGATGGCTGCCAGAAAAGTATCTAGAAATAACCACAGAGGACACAAAGGCCGCAGAGGAGGCAATGAAGATGAACGATAATCAGCCTCAGTTTTCCATTCCCGGACAAGCCCCTGCAGCTAGAAAAATACGTGACGCAATCACAAAATGGGCGATGCGGATTGTAACCTACTTTATAGTGGCGGTGGTGGCCTACATCATTCTGGACATCGTCATCAAGGGAATTCCGGCATTGAACTGGGAATTCCTTACCGCGATGCCCCGCCGGGGCGGAAGAGAAGGCGGCATACTTCCTGTCATCCTGGGAACACTGCTTCTCGTTGCAGGTACTATCGTAGTAGCCCTTCCTTTAGGCATAGCTTCAGCCATCTACCTGTCAGAGTACGCAAGGCAAAACCGGTTTACCAAAATAATCCGGCTGGCCATCGTGACCCTTGCAGGAGTGCCTTCCATCGTGTTCGGGCTGTTCGGGCTGGGGCTGTTCGTTATTTTTCTGGGATTCGGCACCTCGGCCATTGCCGGAAGCCTCACCCTGGCGTGCATGGCTCTGCCTACAATCATCGTGGCCTCGGAGGAGGCTCTGCGTGCGGTTCCTCAGGGTCTGCGCGAAGCAAGCCTTGCCCTGGGCGCGACCCGCTGGCAGACCATTTGCTCAAACGTACTGCCCTACTCCATCTCTGGCATGATTACCGGCTCCATTTTGAGCATAGGCCGGGCTGCGGGCGAGACCGCGCCCATTCTGTTTACCGCTGCAGCGGCGTTTCTCCCCTTCCTGCCCAGAGGATTCGGCAGTCAGGTGATGACTCTGCCCTATCATTTATTCGTCCTGTCGGTGCAGTACCCCCAGTCCGCCGAAGTCCAGTCAATGAAGTACGGCACCGCCCTGGTGCTGCTTCTGCTGGTTCTGGGAATTAATCTTATAGCAATTATCCTGCGCATCCGCGCAAGGAGGAAAACAAGATGGTAGCAACTAGGCAACAAGAAATAAGAATCAAAACAAAGCTTTCCGATTCCAGACGCGTCGCCCGGCAGTTCACCTCGCCTGCGGTGCGTGCCGAAAATCTTGACTTCTACTACGGTGCAATGCAAGCTCTTTTCGACATCACTCTGGACATACCGTCAAAGCAGGTTACCGCGCTTATCGGTCCCTCGGGTTGCGGTAAGTCCACGTTCCTGCGAACCCTGAACCGGATGAACGACATCATCCCCGGAGCAAGGGTGAAAGGCAGGCTGTGGATAGACGCCGAAGACATCTACGTCAGGGGAACTGACGTGGTGGCGCTGCGCAAGAAGGTGGGCATGGTGTTCCAGAAGTCAAACCCATTCCCCAAGTCGGTATTCGACAACGTGGCTTACGGCCCGCGCATCCACGGGCTGCGCAACAAGAGACGGCTTAGAGAGATAGTGGAGCAAAGCCTCCAACAGGCCGGGCTTTGGGAAGAGGTCAAAGACAGACTGTCAGACAGCGCGCTCGACCTTTCCGGCGGTCAGCAGCAGAGGCTGTGCATCGCCCGCGCCCTGGCGGTTGGTCCTGAAATCCTGTTGATGGACGAACCTACCTCGGCGCTCGACCCAAAGGCCACTGCCCGGGTGGAAGACCTCATCGAGGAGCTTGTCAAACGTTACTCCATCGTTATAGTTACACATAACATCCAGCAGGCGGCCAGGGTTTCCGACTACACCGCGTTTCTTTACGAAGGCAGGCTGGTGGAGTTTGACGATACGCGGAGGTTGTTCACCAAGCCGCATGAGAGGCAGACCGAGGATTACATAACCGGCCGCTTCGGCTAGGAGGAGATGATGACCAGACATCTACAGAAAGAAGTTACAAAGCTAAAAAAGAAGGCGCTTAAGCTGGGCAAGGTCGTGCAGGAGACCCTGGATGAAGCCATCAAGTCGGTGAAAGAGCGAGACGTTGAACTGGCCGAACAAGTTATCGCCCGGGACATTGAGATTGACCGCATGGAGGTGGATACCGAGGAGGAGTGCCTCAAACTTCTTGCCTTGCACCAGCCGGTGGCCATAGATTTGCGGTTCATCATCGCGGTGCTCAAGATGAACAACGACCTTGAGCGCATCGGCGACCTGGCGGTAAACATCGCTGAGCAGACCCAGTCTCTTTCAGAAAAGAAACGTATCAAAGCGCCGTTCGACTACGATGCCATGACCGAAAAGGTGCAGGCCATGCTTAAACTGGCCATGGAAGCCATGGTGAACATGGACGTGGGATTGGCGAACCAGGTCTGCGCCGCGGACGATGAGGTGGACGCCATCCACCACAATATGTACCCCAAGGTGCAATCCGTCATCGTCGCGCACCCGAAACAGGTCGATATCCTGATTCGCTATCTGTCCGTTTCCCGCTACCTTGAACGCATCGCCGACCACGCCACCAACATTGCCGAGGACGTTATCTACATGGTTGACGGGGAAATTTCCAGGCATGGGATGCGTGAAGAAAGGAAGGCGGAAAAACAAGGTTGACCGGCATATCCAGGGCATCTTTCCACTTCTCGGCTTAATGAAAGATGCCATCCTGCCACCTTCTTAGTATACCAGTCAGGCAATATTACCATGAGCGATGAAGTTTTTGAATTCCGTGGCGTAAGGCCAACACCTATTATTGGTCCGCCCTTTATGTCAGAGAAAAAAGTTAACGGGGATCAGGTGTGTGTAGATTTTCTCACACAACAACCTGTTTTGCGTTTAGGTATTATAGCCGATTCGAGTGTAACCGAGGAGTTGTTACCGTCGGAAGTCACCGAAGGGAATTGAGATCAATTCCATCCAAAGATTAAGGAGGCTTAAATGGGACTTTGCTTTACACGAAAACAAACAGGCATCCTCCTTCTTTTAGTTGGTTTCATTGTTTGTCAAGGTGATCCAACCGTCAAGTTGGTTTACGACGGTGATACCTTTGAATTGGAGAGCGGAGAGAAAGTCAGGCTTGAGAAGGTTATAGACGAATTGCACCATTTTCTTTTGCCCTAATCTTGTCCTAAATTGCTGCACCAGTTGAGTGATTTTTGGTCACTTATAGGTGCTTATTAGGTATCAAAACACCTAACACTGAATACAGGCTGGAATAGACCTGAATCCTAAGTGGCTTAAAACACGCCGCTTGTCGGTATGTCAGGTTGGTTCAATGTTCGCCTGGAAGTATCCCGCGCGTTTCTAATCCGATGGTCGGGGGTTCGAGTCCCTCCGGGCGCGCTTGACAATCATATGCGAACGAGAAACATCCCATTGTAACACATGCACTTACAAGGGATATAGGATGGGTGCAAGGTCTATCCTGTTATATGTCGAGGACCAGCGTGACGATCTCATGGCGCAAAGCTGGAGAAATCTTCAACGTATCTTTAAATCATCGCACCGTATTCCATGGGAGATTATTCCGTTACCGTCACTCTGCAAGCGTCATTCTTGGTGCCGTGGTTGTCTGCGGCTGTCTTGCAATGACGAGATGAATAAAGGGTTGGCTTTTGCCAACCCTTTTCAAATTGAATCTTCCGATCTTTTTTGCCTTACGGCAAAAAAGAAGCATAGATTTTCGGGGTCCCCGCACGATTGCGAAGCAATCGGGTGGGGTGATTTTTTATACCCAGCCGCGAAGTTTCACAGCCTCAGCCACGCGGGCAACGGCCACCAGGTAGGCCGCGGTACGCATGTGCACGTTCTTTTCTTTGTGCATCTCGTACACGTCGTGGTAGGCCTTGGTTATCTTGGCGTCGAGCTGCTTGTGAACGTCGGCAAGCGTCCAGTAGTAGTTGTAGGTTCCCTGAACCTGCTCGAAGTAGGAAACGGTCACGCCGCCGGCGTTGGCCAGGAAGTCGGGAATCACGTGAATACCCTTCTCGTGAAGGATCACGTCGGCCTCAGGGGTGGTGGGTCCGTTTGCCATCTCGCAGCTTATCTTGCACTTGATGTTGGCAGCGTTTTTCTCAGTGATGACGTTCTCCAGCGCTGCAGGATAGAGAATGTCCACATCCAGCTCTAAAAGCTCTTCGTTGGTGATGGGCTTGGACCCGGGGAAGTCTCCAACTTTGCCGGTGTCGAGCTTATGTTTGACGATGGCCTCGGGATCCATGCCGCCTTCAACGTAGATACCGCCGCGTGAGTCGGAGACCGCGATTAGCTTGCCGCCGCCCAATATCTCCTGGTGAAGAAGAGCGGCGAACTGGCCGGCATTGCCAAAGCCCTGAACCGCGTAAGTACCCTTGGGGTCTATATCTAGAATCTTGCAGGCCTCGCGGACGGTGTAGATGCCGCCGCGCGCGGTTGCATCGCCGCGTCCCTGGGAACCGCCGAGGGGGATGGGCTTGCCGGTGATGACCGCAGGATGGTTGCGGCCCGCGATTACCTCAAACTCATCCATCATCCACGCCATTATCTGGGGGGTGGTATAGACGTCGGGAGCCGGGCTGTCGCGGTGCTCGCCGAGTTCGCTGGCGATAACACGCATCCAGCCGCGGGCCAGACGTTGTTTCTCGCCGTCGGAGAGTTCCTTGGGGTTACAGGTAACGCCGCCCTTGCCGCCGCCGAGCGGGATGTCAACCACTGAGGTTTTCCAGGTCATCCATGCAGCCAGGGCGCGCACGGTGTCAATTGTCTCGTCGGGATGCCAGCGCAGACCACCCTTGGTCGGACCGCGGGCGTCGTTGTACTGAACACGGTAGCCGTGGAATACCTTGGTGGTGCCGTCGTCCATCTTCACCGGGATGGTGAACTTGTACTCGCGGCGCGGCCAGCGAAGGATTTCGCGCATCGCAGGCTCGAGGCCCAGAATTTCTGCCGCCTCGTCAAACTGAGCTTGCGCTATTTTGAAGGGATTCAGCTCGCTCATTAGTGATCCTCCTAGTTGCAGAAGGTTGTTTTTTTGGGTTTTATCTTTTGCCCTTTTCCGACCGACCCGAAGAGTTGCCTCTACGTATTAGTCAGGTGGGCGCTCAAAATTTCTTCAGATTATACCTGGAATTGCCCAACCGACAACCCCTGTCAGAGGTTTTAGAAAACTCCTTTCTGTTCGTCAAAGCAGGCTTGCTGCAGCTACTCGCTCAGGACACGCAGGTCCACCCTGCGGTTCATGTCACGCCCCAGGATAGTGCGATTGTCGCCTATCGGGGAAAGTTCTCCGTACCCCTTCACCACCAGCCTTCTTTCACTGATACCACGTTTAACCAGATACTTCCGTACCGCTTCGGCCCGTCTGCGGGAAAGATCCCGGTTATCCTTGGCGTCACCTACGCTGTCGGTGTGTCCTTGTATCTCGACTACCATGTTTGGCCGATCGTTAAGGAAGCGCACCACGTCCTCGAGTACCGGCACGTAGCGGGGTTCTATCATCTTCTCGCCCGGTTTGAAGTGGAAAATTGTCCACGTTTTGTCAATGTTGATGTCGAGTTGCGTGGTGGAGCCGGCGGCGATTTTACAGGTAATCTCACGATCGAAGTAGCCTCTTGCCTCTGCATGGAGAGTGTATTTGCCAGGGTCAAGACCTACGATTTCGTATACTCCTCCACGGGGTCCGGCACGAACCACGTCGCCGGTTTCAAGTACGTAGACGTTTGCCAGGACGCCGGAGCCGTCATCGGCGTCCCTTACCGTACCGCGAATGGTGCCCTTGTTTTGAATATCTATAAGGACGAGATCGGCGGCTTTGGTCTGTGATCCCGATACGACTTTTACAGACTTGGGCCTGCTGCGGTAGCCTGCGCTGGACGCCACCAGCGTTACTACTCCGACAGGCACGGCACGCATCTTGTACAGTCCTCTTTCGTTCGCCGTAATCACCTGAGTATAATCGTCGGAGAAGACCTCAATCCTGGCTCCAGCAGCGGGACTGCCGTCTGGATAGGTTACCTTACCCAGAATCATGGTTCCCTTGGCGGCTTTGTGGTGGGGAGAGGTGTAAAGATTCAAGCCGGCGACCAGGCGCGGGGAGTAAATGCTGGTGGTATCAACCAGATTCTCAAGGCGGGTCATGGCGAGATATATCTCCCAGTGCT
>JAUVJT010000025.1 GCA_030592225.1 Candidatus Stahliibacteriota bacterium
ATCTGGGGAACTGGGCTGATTTTGTGAGTTGGAGAGAGAGCCAGGCCGGCCTTGCAAAACCTCAGGCCAGACCCGGGAAGGAGAATAAAAAACCCGCTTCCCGCAAAGAAACGGGCAAGAAAACCGGGCCCAAACCGTCGAAACAGAAACCACAGCAGGCGAGAACGGCAAGGCTCCGGGAGGAAGAGACGAATCGTACCTTTGCCGAGATTGAGGACAAGGAGGCCGAGATTGCCGCGCTGGAGCGCCGGATGAGCAAACCCGAGCTTTACCAGAACGTCGAGAAGATGCGGGAGGTATCGGCAAGGCACCGCCAACTCAAGCAGGAACTTGCAAGGCTCAACGAGCAGTTGGAGGGGCTGCTTTCATCAGGCGAGGCTTGACATTCCCATTTTTCCCCCTATTCTTAATAATCAGAATGGAGGTATGTTTGAATAAAGTCACAACGCTCAAAACGCTTGCAATAATCGCAGGACTCGCGGCCGTCTCCTGCACCAGTCTCCACCCGCCCGGACTTATCTCACCGGCTGGCGCTGAAGGACTGTTGACCACAACCCCGGAGTTTACCTGGCATCCGGCAGGCAACGCCAGATCTTATCTGGTGGAGATATCTACGGACCGGGACTTCACCGAAACCATCGACACCATGATATTCGCAGACACCTCATTTGTGCTGGCAGATACCCTCGTGCCGGGGCAGGATTATTACTGGCGCATCTCATCCCGCACCGCCCAGGGCGCCGAAAGCGACGCCAGCGATGAGGAGACGTTCTACGTCAAGGACGGGGTCAAGCTTCTGACCCCTGAGGCGTCCGACAGTGCCGCATGGCCGGAGTTTTCATGGGAAAGCTACCCCGGAGCCGTCACGTACAGATTCCTCATCTCCCGCTACGCCGATTTCATGGAAGTCTTGCTGGATACGACAATTGACTCAACGTCGCTGGCCTGGCCTGACAGCCTTGCGCCCGCCACTTACTTCTGGTACGTGCAGGCGTTCGATGGAAATCAACACGTCAGCGCGCCGTCTGTGGTTCGCCGATTGGTAACCTACCGCATGGCTGACACCTATTTTCCCCTATACGTGGGACGAAGGCAAACCTTTAATAGAATCATGGGGAGCGGAACGTATAACATCTCTACCAATGAAATCGATACCACCGATTGGGAGGTAAGCACCTGGGAAATCGAAGTTAACAGCACCTTTACGTACGCAGAAAGACTCTACTGGTCTCTCTCCGACACCTTCTGGGATGTGGGAAGCGTGTTTTCTCTCCACCACGACTCAATATTCTCACCGGTTTTCTTTGCAGCAGAACTTTACCCTGACGACAGCGGCGATTTCCGCACATGGTCGGATACCATGTTTTCTACAGCGTGGCTGGCAGAAACCTTGAACGTCTATTTCAGTCTAGGTGATAGCGGATTGTCTTACTTCAAGCATATAAGGACAAAACGACTACCCGGCCAAGGGACAGTTGAACAGTACTACCGACTGGAAAATATAATCGATAGCGTAACCCACTCCTGGTTTGTTGATCACATGCACATTTCGCCTTGACATCCTTGCCTGCACAGGTATATTCACCCCATGAAGGTGTTTGTGCTTGGCGGGGGTGGAAGGGAACACGCCTTAGGATGGAAGCTGGCACAGTCCCCCAAGGTCAACGAACTGTTTTTCCTGCCCGGCAACGCCGGTACGGCAAAGCTGGGGCAGAACCTGGCAATCGCACCCGCCGAGGGTGATGCGGTTGCCGACGCCTGCAAGCAAGGCAAACCCGACCTGGTGGTGATAGGCCCCGAAGCCCCGCTGTTTGCCGGGGTGTCGGATAGACTCGCTGCCCAGGGATTCTGCGTCTTCGGACCTTCTCGTGAGGCCGCCATGCTTGAGCGGGAAAAGGTGTTTGCCAAAAATTTCCTGCGCCGCCACTCGATTTCCACAGCCGCATTCAAGACGTTTAACGACGCGGCCGCGGCAAGACGGTACGTGGAAGGCAAGGATTCGGGGCTGGTAATCAAGGCATCAGGTCCCGCCCTGGGCAAAGGGGTGATTGTCTGCGCCAATCCCGCAGAGGCACTGGTGGCCGTGGACGAGATGATGGTGGAACGCAAGTTCGGCGACGCCGGGAATCAAGTGGTCGTAGAGGAACGGCTCGAAGGTGAAGAGGTCTCGATTCACGTCCTTACTGACGGAAAACATTACGTGTCTTTCCCACCTTCCCAGGATCACAAACCCATAGGCGAAGGCGATACCGGTCTCAACACCGGAGGAATGGGCGCTTACGCACCCGCGCCCATAGTTGATGCCGCGCTTGCAAAAAAGATTGATGAACGGATTGTCCAGCCGGTGCTGAAAGGATTAAAGAAAGACGGTGTTGATTACAGGGGCGCTCTTTACATAGGTCTGATGATTACCGCAGACGGCCTCAAGGTGCTCGAGTTCAACTGCCGGTTCGGCGACCCGGAGACCCAGCCGCTGATGCTCTTGACCGATGAGGATCTATTTGATCTGTTGGTGGATACCGTCAAAGGCAACCTGACTTCCCGCAAGGTAGCAACCAGACCAGGCAGCGCCCTGTGCGTTGTGGCCGCCTCAGGCGGCTATCCCGGGACGTATCAGAAGGGTGCAACGATAAAGCTGGATACGGAAGAGAATGCCGATTTTGTCTGCTTCCATGCTGGAACTAAAGAGGAGGATGGAGAGCTACTGACCTCCGGCGGCCGGGTGCTGGGCGTCACCAGCTTCGCTCAAAGTCTCAAACAGGCCAAAGAGCGAGCTTATGCGCCGCTCGATGCGAAGCAAATCCACTTTGACGGCATATACTTCCGTCGTGACATTGGGGACAAAGGTATTAAAAGACTTGAAGGATGAGCCTGGACGGCTCCGGGGGAAGGAAGCATACCAAGACTAAGGAGGTTTCAATATGAGCTTTAAGGTGGCAATAGTCGCAGGGTCGAAAAGCGACGAAGCGTACGTGAAGTTGGCGGAAGAGGAGCTTGCCGCTGCGGGAATTGCATACGAGACCCATTACCTTTCCGCGCACCGACAGCCGGATGAAACTGCCGAGTTTGCCAAAAACGCGGCGGGGAAGGGCTTTAAAGCAATCATCGCCATGGCCGGTTACGCCGCGGCGCTTCCCGGAGTGGTTGCAGCCTATACCCAGCTTCCCGTGATAGGGGTTCCGCTCGATACCTCTCCCCTTTCCGGCTGGGACGCTTTGCTGTCTATCGTGCAGATGCCCAAAGGAGTTCCGGTGGCCACCATGAGCGTGGGGCGGGCCGGGGCGCGCAACGCCGCCCGGTTCTGCCAGAGATTGATGCAGATGTGTGAACGGGGCTAGGTGGCTGTCCAAGACCGACGCGAAGCGGCGACCAAAGGGAGTTTCAATGTCGAATAAACCAGGGCCTGCCCCTTGGGCGCACAGTGCGCCCATAGGGTACAGATGACAACTCGTTTCACTCGTTTTCCTACGGTAGGGCTCCCTGCTGTCGCCCTCCTTCAGTATCACAGACCAGGAGGAGACCTTGACTCAGGCAAGTTGCGTAGACACATGTCTTATCGTTGCTCGTCGATTTTCGCTCTGTGCTCTCTGTACCCTATGGGATGCAGCAAAATTGGCATCCCAAGGAGCAGGCTCTGGTTGTTTTCGAACACCCTCCTAGTCCCCGGAGTCTGAATGAGTGAGAAAAGGGCGCGAGCGGTTCTGGTAATAAGTACCGTTGCCAACATCCTGCTTTTGGGTCTGAAGTTGAGCGTAGGCCTGCTTGCTCACTCCCGCGCCTTGATTGCCGACGGCATAAACTCCGCAGTAGACGTATTCTTCTCGGTGATGATCCTTATATCCTTCCGTCTGGCGGCAAAACCACCCGATAAGGAACACCCTTACGGTCATGGGAACATCGAGGTTCTGGTAGCGTTCCTGGCGGCGCTCGTAATCTTCGGCACGGGCGGCTACGTAATCTATGACGGCATAAAGACCGCGTTTAATCCTCAGATCCAGACCCCGGGTTTGCTGGCCCTGGCCGCGGCGGGGTTCACTATCGTTGCCAAATTGATTCTTTACGTCTACGCGAAATCCGTATCAAAAAAATGGCGTTCCCCCGCGGTTTCCGTCCAGGCCGCCGATCACCTCTCCGACATCCTGGCCACCTCTGCCGCCGTTATTGCTATCGTGGCAGCGATATTAGGGATGCGCTTTTTTGACCCCATTGGAGCGGTAATCATCGGAGGGTTTATCTGCTGGACAGGGATAAAACTGCTCAGAGAAAATCTCAAAGTGCTTCTCGACGCGCACCCCGAAGACAAATTTTTTACTAAGATAAAGGGATGCCTTGCCGATTTTGAGGAGATTGACGACGTTCCCCGCATGCGGGCTCACCCGGTGGGAACGGGCTATTTTCTTGAACTCACCGTGACCGTGAACGGCAAGCTGTCAGTCAGGAAAGGCCACGAGATAGCCGAGAAGATTCGAATAAAACTCATGAGACGTGAGGAAACCTTAAAGGACGTGATAGTTCATGTTGAGCCGGCAAGCGATTGAACGCGCCGCCGCGGTGCTGGCAAGAGGCGAGGCGGTAATACTGCCCACCGATACCGTACCCGGTCTGTTCATTAAGGACACTCCTGAAGCCCGGGAAAGGCTGAGGACAATCAAGGGGAGGGGTGAGGAAAAACCCTTTGCCCGAATGTTCGGCTCGCGCAAACAGATTCAGGATAGAGCGCTCATCAAAACCAGGATGCAAAAACTGGCGCTGGAACGCCTGCTGCCGGGAAGGGTAACCCTGATATTTTCAGAAAAGGGAAACAGGGAAAGAACGGTGGGCGTGAGACTACCCATGGATTCCTCCCTGCGGGTATTGATTCGCCGCACCGGACCGTTGATTGCCACCTCGGCCAATCTTTCAGGAGAACAGCTGCGTAATCCGGCCGCCCTGCCCCCTGAACTTCTTGAACGGGTGGCGTTGGTAGAGGAAAATTCTCTGCTAAAGGAGAACTTCCCTGATTCGGCAAAAACGCCGGTGACGGCATCCACCGTTATCGATCTTACAACGAGAAGACCCATGATTTTGCGCAAGGGCGCGGTTTCTGTATGGACGGTGGGAAGGCGACTGGGCAGAACTCCGTATCTGCCTCCACCCCAGGAACTCAACCTGCTTTTCGTATGCGGCGGCAACACCTGCCGTTCACCCATGGCCGCAGCCCTGTTTAGCGCGCATTGTGCTTGCTCCAGGATAAACGCGGGCAGTGCGGGGCTGTCTGCCGGGCAAGGCGCGCAAGCCGCATGGTTCGCCCAAAAAGTCATGGGGGAACGTGGGATTTCCATTACGACTCACCGATCCAGGGAGGTGACAAATAGGCTCCTGGCGTGGGCCGATCTGGTATTGGTCATGACCCGCAGCCATCTTTTGCGTATACGCCGCGAATATACGCGCTTTGCAGACCGCACTTTCCTTTTGACCGGCTTCCCTGCACCGTGGCCGCACGGGCGGAACGTAGACGATCCCATCGGCGGTTCTTTAAAAATCTACAGAAGCACTTCTCGACAGATTCAACTATACATTGCATCTATCTGTGCAGAAACCGAGAAAGTGTTGAGTAGAGCGAGTTAGCCAAATTGGCCTTGACAAGAGCCGCGTCTTTACTATAATTACAGCAGCCTTTATCAAGGAGGTGCATACATGACAAAGGCAGAACTAATCGAACGGATCGCAAAGAAAGCAAGCATTACGAAAAAGGCGTCTGGAACCGCCGTGAATACCATAATAGAGGAAATCACGAAAGCCCTGAAGAAGGGTGATCGAGTTCCTCTCGTTGGCTTCGGCACGTTTATGATTCGCCGCACCAAGGCACGCAAGGGCCGCAATCCCCGCACCGGCGAGGAGATTAAGATTAAGGCCCGCAAGCGTCCGGTCTTCAAGGCTGGAAAAGCCCTTCGTGAAGCAGTCGCCAAGTAATGTTCTAAAATCAAGGGGGGCTATGCGCCCCCCCTTTTCTTTCCGACCTCCTTACCAGACACTCAGGTGGGGTCCCCGCAGTTTTTGGCTGCTTGATCAGCGTCAACTTCCAGGCAAAAAAACCTATTTGAACATCCGGGATATACCCGCAGCCTGCACCGCAATCAAAACCCTGGCGGTACGCGGCGCACCGCTGATCGGGGTGGCGGCCGCTCTGGCAATAGCGCACGTTGCCCGCAAAGGAGCCGGTCGCAGGAAGCTTGCATCGGGAATTAAACGACTGGCCGCAACCCGTCCCACCGCAGTCAATCTCTTCGTTGCCCTGGACAAAATGAAGGCCGCCGTTGACAAAGGATACTCAAAAGACGAAATCGTCGAGGAGGCCAGGGAGATGTGGATGCAGGAGGAACAATATTCCATGGCAATGGCCGAGCACGGTCAAAAACTTATACGCAAGACCATGGCGGTAGGCACCTACTGTAATACGGGAGCATTGGCTGCACCAGGGCTGGGAACCGCACTGGGAGTAATAATCCGCGCCCATCTTGCAGGCAAGAAAATCGAGGTGACGGTGCCGGAGACTCGCCCTTTGCTGCAGGGCGCTCGCCTGACCGCATGGGAACTCTCGCAGTGGAAAGTTCCCTACACCCTGGTGACCGAATCTGCCCTGGCCAGCGTCGTTAAGGATTTGGACGCCATTTTCGTGGGTGCCGACAGAATAGCGGCGAACGGCGACACCGCCAACAAGGTGGGGACCCACGGCCTGGCCATACTTGCCAGACACTTCAAGGTGCCCTTCTGGGTTGTGGCGCCTTCATCCACCGTGGATATGGATGTAAAAAATGGAGCCGGTATCCCTATAGAGCGCAGATCAGCCGATGAGGTGAAAACGTTCGGCCTGTGCCGCACGGCGCCCAGGGATGCCCGGGCGTCAAATCCCGCCTTTGACGTAACCCCTGCCGGCTTGATATCAGGGATAATCACGGAGAAGGGTGTACTTTCCCCTCCGTACGGCAAAAGCCTGCGGCAATGAATATTTATCTCTTAACGATACTCCTTGCACAACCCATACTGCCTGAACTGCCTGTGCCTCCTGAACTTTCCCCATCACTGGAAAGGCCCGTGGTCGTTCCTCTTGAGCACGATACCCTGGGGGTAAGATTGACCCTGGGAGCGCCCCTGGGGTTTAAGTTGTTTACCAGGCAGGACGATCCCCGGTTTTCCCACCGCACGAGCTTGTGGTTTGTTCAAAGAACCGACCACTTCTGCGGACGCCAGCACGCTGCAAGCATGGCGCTTGTAGCCAGTCTTAATCAGGTGCAGATTGTCTCCGGAATAGAGGCGGTGCGATTTGAGAATACAGTCCCCCTTGAAGACTCTGGGGCACAGTGGCCTCGTTCATACGCAAACACCTCCCTTGAAGGGCTGTGGCACAGGCAAACCCTGCTTGCCGGCATAGAGGCGCAAGCCTACTCATCCACTATGAGCGCAACCCGGCGCACCGGAGGACAGACAACCGCCCGGTTCTTTGCCGATATGCCGTGGGCCAGAGCGCTTTCCAGCACCCAGGCGCGCTTAGATCCTGAAGGACTGGTCGTCCTGTCGGACGCCTTTTTTCAATACCAGGCCGGGTTCATGCTCATTACGCCGAGCCTGCAGGCGCGCCTGCATCCGCATGAAGATAACCTGTTGGGAGCCGGGGCGAGCCTGAATTTGATTGCCGTACTGGGCACCCTTTCGGTAGAATTTGAAGGTTCCTATCGCCGTCAAAATCCCGTACTGCTGGATTCGGCATTGCTTGGGCCCGTTCAAGCAGGCATTGTCCCGCAAACACGAAGCCGTACCCTGACCGATCAGCTCCGCATCGGGGCAGGCTACGAAGGCGTTGAGTGCTTTGTCTTTACTGAGCAGGGCGAGGGCGTTTTTTGGCAGTCTGACCTGCAGGGACTGCCCGCTATAGGATCGAGCGACTTTTCCCATACCGGTGCACAGGTGGAAACCAAACTGGAACGAGGCAGACTCTCAATGGCAGGCACGCTGCGGTTTCTCTTTGCAGAACCACAGACCCCGTGGACGCCGCTGTGGGAACTCAGGGACTCCATGTCCGTTAGATTCAGCCCATTTGCGGCCTTCGTGCTTATTCAGGCAGCGGACGAGCGCAGAAGCGAGGAAGCATACCAGTCCGCTTACGCCTTGCTTGGATGCGGGGTGTTTTATGAACGAGAACCTTTTCGCGTACTCCTGCGGGCGGACGATTTGCTTGACCGCCGGCCCCAGCTCTGGCCCGGCCTGGCCGAAGAAGGACGCCGACTCAGCTTATCGGTATCCCTGTTTGCTACCGAGTGTTGATGTTCTTTGCGGGCCGCTCGCTCGTTAATTTCTGTTCCCCTGCGACGTGAATGCTTCACCGCACTGCGAAGAGACGACACCTCTTCGGAAGTCAGCTCGCGTGCCTTGCCCGGCGCTAAGCCGCCCAACTTGACGGGACCGAAAGCCACCCTGACCAGTTTGATTACGCGATGCCTGAAGCGTTCAAACATCCTGCGTATCTCGCGTTTCCGTCCCTCCCTCAGAGAGAGTTCCAGAATACGAGGTGAGATAACCTTCACGCCTGCAGGAAGTGCCGGACCGTCGTCAAGCATAACCCCTTTCTTGATGGCGGCAATCGTTTTAGACGAAGGGGGGCAATCGAGAGTCACCTGGTAGCGCTTGATGACGCCGAATTTGGGATGAGTGAGGCGATGACAAAGCTCCCCGTCGGAGGTCAGCAGAATCAACCCTTCACTTTCCTTGTCCAGGCGACCCACCGGGAAAACCCTCCCAGAGGTCGGGACAAGATGAGTAACCATATTTTTGTGATGGGGGTCGCGTGTGGAGGCAAGCACCCCGCGGGGTTTGTTGACCGCCCAGTACTCGAACCCCGGCCCGAGCCATTGCTTCCGTCGTTCGTCATAAACCCCGCGGAAACTAGCCCGGTAAAGAACGGTCCGGTCTATATCGAGCACGAGTATCTCGTCCCGCTCACGCAGAGATTCTCCGAGCTTTGCTTCGCGCCCGTTAATCAGTATCCTGCCTTGCTCGATCCACTCCTCGATTCTGCGACGCGAGGCCACCCCCCAGTTGGCGAGAAATTTCTGTACCCGTGGAGGTTGATTATTACTCAAGGGTCTGCAGCCTTCTCGTTATCTCGATACGCTGACGGTCTATCCGCACCTCAAGCGCCGCCTCCTGGAGAAGGTCCCTTGCCTGGCTGATTTGTCCCAGCAGGCGAGCCGCGTCGGCGGCTCCTATCAAGGCGTCTATACGCAACTCCGAGCTTGCCGGGAAACGCGCCGCCGCTTTTTTGTATGCAGAAAACGCGTCCCCGAGCTTGCCCGACGTGCGGTCGATGGCGGCACGGTGAAAAAGATAGTCCGCCGTTTCACCGAACCGGTTGAGGTAACGCTTCGCGTAAGAGCCGGCTGCCGTAATGTCGCCTTGCGCAAGCTTGACGTCTACCCCCAGAAGAAATGCCTTTTTAAGAACAGAGGAGCCCGAACTCTCGCCGACAGCAACCCCGATAAGATCAACCGCGGTTTGATAGTTGCCCTGGGAGTAGTAAATCTGAGCCATGGCAAGAATAAAGGACGCCCTGTCCGCGGCATCACGACTGGTTTCAGAAAGCTCACGGTAAACTGAAAGAGCCTCTGCGTCGCGCCCCAGGGAAAGCAAAAGCTCGGCCAACTCGGTCTGGGAACGAAGGAGTACTGCAGAGGCAGGGGAAAGCTTCGGGATGTCACGATAGGTTGCGATCGCATCCTCTGTCTTTCCCAGCCTGCGCTGACAGCGCGCCTTGTATTCCAGAGCTTCCGGCGCCGCCTTGGAATTCGGGTAACGGGAAAGCAGCTTGTTCACCTCGTGCATAGCCGCAATGCAGTTGCCCGCTTCTACGTACTCAAGAGCGACCTGCAATTGCAATTCGGGATTGTGGGCCGCGTCCGGATGGCGTTCAATATATTTCTTTAGCATGGCAATCCGATCGGGATAGACACCAAGAGCAAGGCGGCTCTCCTCGATGGCAAGCATGATGTCTTCTCTCGCGGCAGCAGAGGTAGTCAACGCCAGCGCCCGGCGGAAGGCTTCCACCGCCTGCTTATGTCTGCCTGCCTTTGCAAGAACCTCGGCCTTTCTTTTGAGCGCCCGCTGGGAAAGAGAACCCTGATTTACGGCTGCAAATTCTTCCGCCGCGAGCAGATAATCGCCGCGACGAGCGGCAATCTCTCCCAGATAGTAGCGTGCTTCGTTTACGATAACCTCGTCGTCGGTGGCATCGAGCAAGGCTTTCAAGCTGACCTCCGCCGAATCGGTCTGACCGATATAGAACAGACTGCGGGCGGCAAGCAGTCTTGCCGTTTCATCCGCCGCCGCCTCGGGATAGCGGGCGAACAATTCTGAGAAAACCTCCAGGGCGTCCCGATACCTTTTGCGGGCAAAATGAGTCTCGGCGAGAGCGCGGAACAGAACCGGGCGGTATTCGGAATCTAGTTCGATACCGGTCTCTATCATGCCGGCGGCGCTGCGTAATCTGCCCCGGTCACGTTCGATGATACCCAGGAGAAGATAGGTCGGCGCGGCGAAAACACCCTGGGGGCAGTCGTCAAGATAATCCTGTCCTGATCTTTCAGAACCCCTCAGATCTCCTGCGAGATACAACGAAACCGCATGTCCATACCTGGAGGCTTCGTTGTCGAGTCGGGCATAAAGTGAGGCTGCCTGGCTGAAATCTCCTTCCTGCAGAGCCACGCAAGCCAGGCTGTAGATGCGCCGGGTGCTGTCTTCGAGCTGGGAGAAAAATTCCCTGGCTTCGCTGACGCTGTCGATGCTGAACGCCGAATACCCGGCCAGATACAGCGCCTCCTCACGATACCAGGTGCCCGCAGGGTAGGCTGCCGCATCCTGCAGGCGATCTTTTACCAGTCCAGGGCTGGCCGTGTTGAAATCGGTGGCGGCAAGCAGGGTGTTGATTTCTTCCGCTGGAAACTTTCCCTGGTTGAGATCCTTGAGATTCAAAAACACATTTCGTGTCCCCTCATAATGTTTCTCCTTGTACAGCGACCACCCCAGATAATACAGAATATCCAGAGGAGGATCGGGATGATAGATAAGCGCTCTGGAAAAGGATTTACGGGCCGAGGCGTAGTCCTTTACGAAAAACGCATCCAGTCCGAGCAGAAAACTGGTGCGTCCAATCTCGCTGCCCGATACGGCAAGATTCTGAGCGCGCAGCAGAATGGCCTGGGCCAGTTCCTCATCACCCAGTTCCCGCCCTATGCGGCTCTTACGCAGCAGGAAATCCATCTGGAGAGAAAGACGGGGATCTTCCAGCATGGCCACGTTGTAGCAGGCGTTGGCTCCCTCCGCCCGAGCGGAAAGGGCGTATGTGTCCCCCGCGTTTATAAAGTCACTGCCCCAGAGGAAGGAGGCCAGCAGGATCGAAAGAAAACCGTACCTTAACCGCTTTGGGAACAACCGGACGGCCCTTGATCTTGCGGGCAGCAGCCTGTAAGGGTTTTTTCTCTCGCAACTCAAAATACTTGATCCTGCATATAAATGTACCTACAACATCCTAAGGAAAGCGTCTTGCATGCGGCCTCCTCGCATCATATCAGCACGTTAATCGCCCAGGAGCTTGTTCGAAATTAACCAGAGCCTGCCCCGTGAGGCGCTAATTTTACTGCGCCTCATAGGGTACAGAGACACAGAGTCTGGGGAAAACTCGCAGAGGTAAGTTATGTAATTCAAGGACTTACCGCAATTAACTTCTCTGCCACCGAAGGAGGGCGACCGCAGGGAGCCCTAATCTGCGAGAATCTGCGTAATCTGTGGTTATTCTCATACAGCCTCCTGGAGACGGTATGAGGACTTTTCCTCAACCAACCCTATAATATTGAAAATTCCCCCCTGGTCAAGGCAGCCCGATGAATGCTAAACCTTGACCGGTTTCTTGGCGAACAGGTAGCGCTTGACCTTGCGGGTGGTGGTTTTGGGCAGCTCCTCCTCACGCAATTCAAAATGTTTGATGCGCTTGTAGTCGGCCAGCCTGGCGCACTCCTGTCTTATTTGTTCACGCATGAACTCTTCGAGCTCTTTCTCGGTGATGTCGGGTTTCTCCGCATCGAAAAGCTCGTAGTTGGGCACGATAACCGCGTGAACCTCCTCGCGGCCGGTGGCTTCGTTGTGATGACCATAAACCAGTATCTCGGCGGCGTACTGGTTTTGCCCCACTATCGCCTCTATTTCCTCCGGGTACACGTTTTTGCCCGCGGCGGTTACTATCAGGTTCTTGACCCGGCCGGTTATGTAAAGCATCCCCTTTTTATCGAGTCTTCCCAGGTCTCCGGTCTTCAGCCAACCGTCTTCAGAAAGCACCTCGCGGGTGGCTTCCGGATTCTTGTAGTAGCCTTTCATCACCGACGCCCCGCGCACCACGATTTCGCCGTTGCTGTTCTCGTCCGGATGCTCTATTTTGACCTCAAAACCCGGAACGGGAGGACCAACCGATACGTTGTCCGGATTGGCCAGTCTGTTTACGGAAACGATTGGAGACGTTTCGGTAAGACCGTACCCTTGAAGAACGGGAAGACCAAGGCGTTCCATAAAGCTTGACGCCCAGGGAGCCAGGGCAGCCGCGCCCGAGATGAGGTAGCGCACCTTTTCCATTCCCATGGCCTTGCGCACGCTTCCGAACATCGCCTTGGGTATCCCCTTGGCTATTTTGCCAAGGCTCATACCGGCATTGAACACTAAACGCTTGAACCCCGACGACTCGCGCACGTTTCGCTGCACGCCCTGAACTATCTTTTCGAAAAGAAGGGGCACTCCAAGTATGATGGTAACGTCGTTTTGAGCCATGGTATCCAGGATGTCCTTCGATTTCAGGCTGGGCGAGAAAACGATTTTGGCACCAGAACAAAGAGGGGTAAGGAAACCGCACGTTGCCTCGAAACTGTGATGCAAGGGAAGTATGGAGATAAACGTGTCTTCTTCACCGTAGTCAAGCGCCTGGTAGCCGCCGGAAATGTTGGAGCCGATGTTGCGGTGGGTAAGCATCACGCCCTTTGCCTGCCCGGTGGTGCCGGAGGTGTACAGTATGGCGGCAAGCTCCTCGATGTCATCCGGCGGCTCGATGGGATCGAGTTCTGAACCTTCGGTGATAAGAGCTTCTAAGGAGAGCCACCCTTTGGGTGTCTTACCCATGGATACCTTCTTGAACTTTCGGTCTATCTCCAATAACGCCTCATCCACAGTTTCGGTGCAAGCCTCGGTGGAGATAACTCCCCCGGAATCCGAGTTGCGCAGGATGTGGCGAATCTCGGGAACCTTGAGCATTCTGTCCAGCGGCACAACCACGCATCCCGCCCACTGGACGGCAAGATAGCTTGCCTCCCAGTCAGGGCAGTTTTCTCCTATGAGACCGATTTTATCCCCGGGTGAAAAACCCATCTTGCGAAGGGAACGAGTCAGACTCTCTATGCATTCATGCAGTTCCCCATAGGTAAATTCTTGCCGCATCCCCTCTCTTTCCATAAGAAGCGCAGGTTTATCGGGGCGGAGCATGGCCGAGCGGCGGAACATCCTCGGCAAGGTCTCCACCTTAAGCGGATCACGCACTGTGGGCACATCCATCATTCTTCCTCCTTAGAATATTAACGATTCATTTACCAAAATTCTGTATACCTCGCTGGCCGGCTTCAATGGTTTTGCGGAGCAGCTCCTCGCCGGAGAGGCGAGTGCGATAACTCAGGTACGTAACCAGCATGGACAGATTTACGCCTGTTATGAATACCAAATCCGGATGAGAAGGAATCAGCGAGCGTGCGGCGGTAAAACAGCTGCCGCCTGCAATATCTATAAAGATATATACCCCATTATTGGCGCCTGTCAACCCCTGTTTGAGTTTCTCCTGGAACGCCGGAGCGCTCAACTCATCGTTGGATATGATAACTACCCCTTCTTGGCGGCCCGCGATTCGCTCGGCGGCAGAAAGCAACCCCTGGGGAAAAGAACCGTGACCTGCGATTACGGTGTGAATACACCCGCTCAAGCCATGTTCTCTTTTCTGCGGTGTTTTGTGTGACTGACGCCTGGAAGAGCAAAACAACGGACGACTGCGCTGCGAATTCGATTACTCGAACCTGTACAGCTGGAACCTGAATTACTCAACGTCCTCTTCTACTTCCTTTGCCATTTTGGTTTTCTGCACCAAAAGCTTCTTGAGTTCCCTGTCAAACAGCTGCATGGGATGATAACCCCGCAGGACAACCAGGTGATTCATCGCGATAACCTCGCAAATCATCGCCAGGTTGCGACCGGGCAACACCGGTATGACTATGTGAGGGATGTTGACGCCCAGGACGTTTTTGGTCTCCCGTTCCAATCCCAGTCGCTCCATGACCATGCCTTTTTCCCAGCGTTTGAGTTCCACCACTACCTCGACACGCTTTTGAAGTCTGATGGAGCGTACGCCGAAGATGGAATAGAGATTTATTATTCCCAACCCCCGAATCTCCATGTGATGCTGAAATGCAGGACGCTGCTCCTGTCCTTCTCCCAGAAGAATCGTCCGCTGTCTGCGGATGCGGATGAGGTCATCGGCGACAAGCCGATGACCTCGTTCCACAAGATCTAGTGCGGTTTCGCTTTTGCCTATCCCGGAATCTCCCGTTATGAGAAGTCCGATACCGTACACGTCCACCAGCGTTCCATGCAGATGGGTTTCCGGAGCGAGCCTTAGCTCAAGGAAATCCGTTACCTGGTGTATGAAATCGGTTCCTGCCAGCCGTGAAACCAGCAGAGGGATACCTGCAGCCTCGAGGTCCTCTGTCAGTTCCCGGGGCGCGTCGGCGTCGTTGGTTATCACAAAACAGGATGGGGCAAGCTTCGCTACCTTCTGAATAGCCAACCGCCTCGCGCGGGAATCGAGGGTGGCAAAAAACGCCATCTCGGTACTGCACAGTACCTGCAGCCGGTCGGAAGCGAACTCGCCTGTAAAGCCGGCAAGCGCTAATCCAGGTCGGCTGATGTCCATGGAGGAGATATAGCTCTTCTTGATCTTTTTCTTGCCCGCGATTATTCCAAGCTTAAGCTCCTCGCCTCGCTCCTGTAAGAGCGCGGCTACAGAAAGGCGCTTGGGTTTACTCATTTATACGTTATTCCTGGCTGATTTCATTGGGTGTTCTGCGCGGTTTCACCTTGGCGCGGTGCCTTCCCTCAAAACGCTCCATCTGACGCACCAGCTTGTCGATCAGATCGTGCACCGCCCGCTCCAGGGTCTCTGCCTTGACCCGGGTTTTTATCTTGTCATGCTTGAGGTGAAGTATCCCCTCGGCCCATGCAAAGTTGTTTTCGCTGTAAAGGATGATTTCCGAATCAACTATATGCGCCGCATAGCGATCCAGTTTTGACATCTTGCGGTCTATATAGGTTTTGAGCTTCGGGGAAATCTTGATATGACGTCCTGTGAGCCTTATACTCATAGTGGACCTCCTTGATGGTTCCTAGCATCTAAGACTAGTGAATTGAGAGCCGATGTCAAGGTATTTTGATGCGCCTTTTGGGCTAACCCGGGGGGGATTGCATAGGCTGTTAACAAAAGGAGGCTTATGATAGCTTCTATTGACGAATCCTGGACCGAGCTAACAACCAGGAGAATCACAGGACTCCCCACAAATGTTACGAAGCAACTCTGCGGGGCAAAAGTTGGGGTTGACAAATCTGAATTCCGCGTACAATCTATTAGTTAGAATTTGAAATCATGAGACTGGAGGTTGCATGGTGAAAAAAACCCTACTAATTATCTTGGGTTTATTTATCGTAATGGTCGGCGCGGAGCGCATGGTGCTGGGCAAGCTGTTCACCAGCACGACCTGCGGCCCTTGCCTCGGCGGCAACGCGACTCTAACCGGCCTTTTAAGCCAGAAAGGCGACTACCTGGCCGTGGTACGCTACCACATGAGCTGGCCCGGTTCGGGCAACGACCCCTGGTACAATTACAATAAGCAAGAAAACAACGGCAAGCGCGGTTTCTATTCGGTTAGCTCAATCCCCAAACTTTTTATTGATGGCTCTGAAGAACCCAGCACCACTTGGGGCACGAAGATAGACGAACGCCACGGCCTGGATTCTCCTTTCCGAATGGATGTTTACCGAACCTACCTTTCTGCCGCACTCGAGCAGGGTGAAGGTGATATACTGTGACAATAGAAAACGAGGGAGAAGAAGAAATCTCGTCCAAGGTTTACGGTGCCCTTACTGAAAGTAACGTTGCCTATACCGGCACCAACGGCGATCCGGTTCATCACCAGGTAATGCTGGACATGCTGGACTATTACTTCGGCTCCGATGTAACCCTGGGACCGGGTGAAGTCAAAACCATGGACTTCGATTTCCACACCAATCACCTCGTTCCCGTTCTTGATGGCGGACTGAATCCTACCGGCGACACCATGGTGGCTAATGCTGACAACTGCGAGCTGGTTTTCTGGTGCCAGGATTTCACGACCAAGGAGGTCTTTCAGGCGGCCAAGGTAGCGGTGCCCGGCGACGAACTTCCATTAAGCGTTTCCGGAACCAGTATGGTGGACAACTCCGGCGACGATGTCCTTGAAGCCGACGAAACCGCCGAGATTCACGTTACCCTTACCAACGACGATTCCAAGAAGAAGACCAATGTTCGCGCCATACTGCAGGTAGACAACGACGACATCATCGTGGAGAATGCCGTGGCAGAGGTGGAATCACTTAATGCCGGACAGAGCCTGACCCTGGACGGTGGAGAGCTTTCCATCAAGGCCGGCCCGGATTACGACGGCGCCTCCTTCACCATCACCGTTTATGCCGGCGCGGACGACGGCACCTACGGGTTTGAGGCAAAATCGTCCGGTGTCGAAGAAAAATCAAACAACGATGCAGCG
>JAUVJT010000043.1 GCA_030592225.1 Candidatus Stahliibacteriota bacterium
CCGGAGTGGAGTAGCGCTCGATCATCTATTTCTCCTTTATCACTTGGCTTTCTGCAATACAGGGTGCAGGCTTGGCAGGTTCACGTCGGTATTTATTTACCAGATATTTTGCAACAAACCGGCAGTGTTTTGGCAATTTCTTATCCACTGAATCCCCGGTAAAGGCGGTAGCGTCCGCCGTCGCGCTCTATGATCAGTGTCCTGGGATCGCTCTCGGCGTTCACCGCCTTCTTCAAATCGTTGATCGTGGGGGTTTCAACCGAGCCGTAGGTAAGTATCACGTCGCCTTCCTTAAGTCCCAGTTCCGAGGCCATGGAGCCTCGCTCTATTCTTGAAACCAGTACCCCCTCGCGGCTTGCTATGTTATGACGATACCTCAAGGCAGGATCAATGTCTACAAACTCCGCGCCTAACGCGGCTATCTTGGCGGTAGGGGGAGCCTTGTATTCTGCCGCGTGCAATGTAACTGTGTAGGTGCTGCCCTGGTCGGTTATGCCTTTGAGCCTTACCGAGTCATCCACAAAGAAGCCTTGCTCCATCATCTGCCAGTCGGTTTCCGAGGCGTAATTTATGCCGTTGGCCGAGGTGATGACCCATGCTTCTTCCAGTCCGGCATCTTTGGCCGGAGTATCGTCGAAAACCTGATTTATGATAAGACCCTTGGTTGCAGGGATGTCCAGGGCCCGGGCCATGTCCAAAGTCAGGGTTTGCACCCCCAGTCCCAGCCAGGCGGTGCGGCGCGTATCGTGGTGCTCCAGCTCATAGATGAATTTCTTGACCTGGTTGACGGGTATGGCGAAGCCAATGCCTTCGGAGCCGCCGCTTTTGGTAAAGATGAAGGTGTTGATGCCAATCACCTCGCCCAGGATGTTGGTCAGGGGGCCGCCCGAGTTGCCGGGGTTGATTGCGGCGTCGGTCTGGATTACCCCGGAGTAGCTGAAGCGTTTGCCTTGTCCGGTTTGTACCCTGCGATTTGCTGCAGATATCACCCCGGCGGTTACGCTGGGTTTTGCATCGGCGATGAGAAACCCCATAGGGTTACCCAGGGCTATTGCCCACTCTCCTATCATCAAATCGTCCGAATTTCCCAGCAGTGCCGGCCTTAAATCGTCCGGCGGGTCTGTCAGCTTGAGCAGAGCCAGATCCAGGGCCTCATCTATGCCGATAACCGAGGTATCATAGGTTCTGCCGTCGGCAAGGGTTACTTTTATGGTAGTCGCGTCAGTAACCACGTGGGCGTTGGTTACGATTTTGCCGTCCCGGGATATGATTATTCCTGAACCCAGGCTGTGAATCTGTCGGTTGTGCTCATGAGGGAATATTTGTCCGAAGAATTCCTCAAAGAAAGGATCGGAGAAGAAAGGAGAGGAGTAGGAGTAAGATTTGGTCTGCAATACGGTGATAGAAACAACCGCAGGCATAACCTGCTCGGCTGCAATAACGATACCGGTGCGCCGCGTCTCGGTGGCGGTTCGAGTCGGTTCAGCCGCCTCCGAAATTCTGTCTGCTTCCACATCGGCCGCACCCAGGTTTGCCGTTATCACCGCCAGGGCAAGGGCGTAGATCGTTATCTTAAAGGTACGCTTCATCATCCTTTAATACTAGCACAAAAGTATGCCGCGTCAATCAAACTGCCTGCGCAGAAATGCAGGTATCTCCAGATCCTCCTCCGACAAAGGCCTGGGCTCCACCTTTTCAAAGCCGCGCGGTGCTTTGCGCTCTCGCCGCATAAAGGTCGGAACCTTGAGATCTTCTGTGGCCTGGCTTATGAGACCTTCGACCTTTTGGACCCGGGGAGGCATCTCCTCGATACCGGTGGCGATTACCGTTACCCGTATCTCATCGGAGAACTCGACGTCCTGGATGGCTCCAAAGATGATGTTGGAGTCCTGGTTCGCGTATCCGTAGATGATGCGTGCCGCCTCGTTAACCTCGTGCAGGGTAAGGTCGTCGCCGCCGGAGATATTCAGCAGTATGCCCTTGGCTCCGGAGATCTCGAAGTCCTCAATCAAGGGAGAAGATATTGCCTTCTGCGCCGCGTCAACCGCGCGGTTCTCGCCCTTGGAGGAGCCGATTCCGATTACCGCGTTGCCCCGGTTGGACATGATGGTGCGCACGTCGGCGAAATCAAGGTTGATCATTCCGGTGCGAGTTATCAAATCGGTAATCCCCTGGGTGGCGTTGCACAGCACTTCGTCGGCCATGATGAAGCTGTCTTTTAAGGTCATGTTCTGGGGGATTACCGACAGAAGCTTTTGATTGGGGATGACGATAAGGGTGTCAACGTTCTGTTTTAAGAGGTTGACGCCTTCTTCCGCCTGTCTTTTGCGCACCGGCCCCTCGAAATCGAAGGGACGGGTGAGTACCGCCACGGTCAAAATCGACAGGGACTGGGCAAGTTCAGCAATCAGGGGGGCTGCGCCGGTTCCGGTGCCGCCGCCCTCTCCCGCGGCAATAAACACCATGTCAAGATCCATGAGAATCTCTTTGATAGGGTCAAGAGATTCCTCGGTGGCGCGTCTGCCTACCTCGGGGTTGCCGCCCGAGCCCAGGCCGCGGGTCAGGTTCGGTCCAAGCTGTATCTTGTGCTCGGCCTTGCATCTATCAAGCGCCTGAACGTCGGTGTTCATCGCGTAGAATCGCACTCCGGGCAGGCCCTTTTCAACCATGTGGTCAACGGCGTTTCCGCCTGCGCCGCCTATACCCAGGACGCCGATTTGCGCCTGGTAACGATTTTCCTCTACTGGTTCAAACATAACTCCTCCTTCGTTTAGAAGAATTCCTTCAGCCAGTCGCGCATTCTGGTGAGGATGTTTCCGAACAATCTGTCTTCAGTGCCGCCCGGGATAAGCGTCAGGTTCTGTTTTCCTATCCCGTAGCGAACCAATCCCACCGCGGTTGCGAATATGGGATCGGCTATGATATCTGTCAAGCCTGACGTGCCCCACGGCGTTCCTACCTTTACCGGAAGGTCAAATATCTGCTCGGCGATACTCTCTATGCCTTCCAGGTGTGCCGAACCGCCGGTGAGCACCACGCCTGCCGCGAGAAGTTCGGCATATTCCGTTTTCTTCATCTCGCGATGGGCCAGGGTGAGAATTTCCTCAACCCGCGGCTCGATGACCGATGCAAGCACCCTTCTTGAGACCTGCTTTTCGCCGCGGCCGCCCACGCCTTTTACGGTGAAGGTCTGATCTTCGTCCACCAGATTGGCCAGGGCGCAGCCGTAGCGTTTCTTTATTTCCTCTGCTTCCTTGGTGGGGGTGCGGAGTCCGATGGCGATGTCCGAGGTCACGTGTTCGCCGCCTATGCCCAATACCTGGGTGTGGCGGATTGAGCCTTCCTTGAACACGGCCATGTCGGTGGTGCCGCCGCCGATATCCACCAGAAGCACTCCCAGTTCTTTTTCGTCAGCCTCCAGAACGGCGTGCGCCGAAGCCAGGGGCTGGAGCACCAGGTCCTTGACCTTAAGGCCTGCCCGTTCTATGGAACGGTAGATGTTCTGGGCTGAGGTTACCGCACCGGTGACGATGTGAACCTCCACCTCGAGGCGTTTGCCGAACATCCCCACAGGGTCACGGATGCCGGGCTGGTCGTCCACGATGAATTCGATGGGAATCACGTGGATAATCTCGCGGTCAAGGGGCAGGCCGATGGTCTTGGCTTGTTCGATTACCCTAGCCTTGTCCTTTGAAGAAATCTCGCCGCCGGCTTTCTCTACCGCTACCACGCCGCGGCAATTCATGCTCGATATATGATTACCGGCAATGCCAACGTAGCAGGAGTCCACCTTGCATCCGGCCATGCGTTCGGCTTCTCCTACCGAACGCTTGATGGACTCGACGGTTTGCTCCAAATTGACCACCGTACCCCGGCGCATCCCGCGTGACGGCGTAAGCCCGACACCCACGATGCGCGGTTCGAGATTCTCGTCCAGCTCGGCGATAACCGCGGCAACCTTGGTGGTACCAAGGTCCAGACCCACGATTCGTTCGCCTTTAGCCATTATTTTCCTCCATTTGATTTTTTTCCAATCTCTTTACTTCTAACTTCTTTTTTGCAAACAGGCTCTTCTTGCGACGTAATAATCTTTATCTCTTCGGCCAAATCGTAGCCGAATCGCTCCTTGACCGCGTTCTTTATCTGGCCGATCAGCGCCATAACGTCAGCCTGAGTGGCATTATCAAGGTTGATGATGAAATTGGCGTGCCTGGGCGAACACATGGCGTCGCCTATTCTGCGTCCCTTGAAACCCAACTCCTCAATTAGTCTGCCGGCGGTCACGTCAGGCGGTCTGGGGTTGACAAATACCGATCCTGCCGAGGGTTCTGTGGGATGCTTGCTTTTCCTCAGCTCAACTATGCGCTCGATCTCTGCCATCGAAGCCTCCCTTGAGCCTGGCTCAAGCTTCAGCGCTACCTCGGTGATGAAGAAGGCGGGGGAGACGTTCGAGGAGCGGTAAGACCACTGGATTTCATCTTCCTTTAATGTTTTCTCAACCCTTTCCGTTAAATCAAATCCCTTAACTTTCTTCACCTTTTGTGAAATCCACTTTCCAAACGCGCCGGCGTTGCCTTTCACTGCGCCGCCGATGCTGCCCGGGATACCGGCCATGAAATCGAGCCCTCCAAGCCCCCAGGCCGCCGCTTTCAATACCACTTCGTGCATCTCGGCCCCGGCCCCGGCAGTTATTGTGCTGCCATTCCTCTCGATTGCAGACAATTCTTCTCCCGGATGAATCACCACTCCCTGGTAGTGATCAGGATAAAGCACGTTGGAGCCGCCGCCCAGTATCTGGTAGGGGACATCCTCGTGCTCTGCCAGAAACTGTGCCACTTTCCTTAAATCCTTCACGCTCTCGGCAACCACGAATACGTCGGCAGGGCCGCCTATTCTATAGGTGGTGTGAGGGGCCATGCGCTCATTGGTGGTCACTCTGCCTTCTATGAGCGGTGCGAGATGCATTCCAATATCCTTGCGCCAATTTTCCATACGTCGCCTGCCCCCAGGGTCAGAAACACGTCCCCGGGTTTAAGGGTTTGCGTAAAATAATCCACAATTTTGTCTCGGTCGGCAATAATTTGAGAAGATACGCCGGGTGCATCTTTCTTTATCGCTTCCTGAATCAATTCCGGGCCTACCCCGGGTATGGGCTTCTCGCTTGCCCTGTAAATCTCGGTCAACACCACCTCGGTTGCATTCCTGAAAGCTGAGCCGAATTCTGCGTGCAGGTGCTGGGTTCTGCTGTAACGATGGGGTTGGAACAATACCCTTAAGGGTTGATTTGCGAACACTTCTCCAAGCGCGCCCACGGTGGCCGCTATTTCGGTGGGGTGGTGGCCGTAGTCGTCAATGAACAGGATGCCGGCAACCTCGTCCACCCTCTCCATCCTTCGTCTCACTCCCCTGAATCTGGCCAGCGCCTCCTTCATTACCTCGGGCGAAATTTTCAATTCCCGACCCACGGCAACCGCGGCCAGGGCGTTGCGCATGTTGTGTTCGCCGGGCAGGTTGAAGATGAACTCGTGCAGCTTCTCGTCGAACTTCAGCATGAAATGCGATTTCCAGCCCTCGTTTCTGTGCCAGGAAGGGTGCAAATCGTTGGTTTTTTCCAATCCGTAAGTCATACTGCGAACGTCGATCTCCGGCAGTATTTCCTGCACCCCCTTGTCGTCCCCGCACAGGATGGCCTGTCCGTAGAATGGGATTTTCTCCACAAATTGCTTGAAGCAGTTCTTGATATCGTTAAAGTTGGCGTAGTAGTCAAGATGCTCCGCTTCGATGTTGGTTACTACCGCGATGGTGGGAAACAGGTGCAGGAACGAGCGGTCACTCTCGTCGGCTTCGGCCACCAGGTACTCGCTTTGCCCCAGCCTGGCGTTGGAACCCATTTCCAGCACCTTGCCGCCGATGATCGAGGTAGGGTCAAGCTCTGCAAGCTCCAGCATGAAGCTTACTATTGAAGATGTGGTGGTTTTGCCATGAGTGCCCGATACCGCTATGGAGTACTTCATGCGCATAAGTTCACCCAGCATTTCACCCCTTCCAATAATCGGAATGCCTCGATTTCTGGCCGCCTGTACCTCAGGATTATCCGGTTTGATGGCCGAGGAAATAACCACCACGTCGGCTTCTTCCAGATTCTCCTTGCGGTGTCCTATCTCCACCCTTATGCCGGATTGTTTGAGCGTCTCGGTGATTTCCGATCGTGCGAGGTCTGAGCCAGCCACGTTAAATCCCATGTTATGGAGGATGTGAGCGATACCACTCATCCCTATACCGCCGATGCCTACCATATGGATGCGATCTACGCGGCCAAACATCGCTCTATCCTTTCTGCAATCCTGGCGGCGGCATCGGTGGGCGCCAGGGTTCTTCCCGCATCAGCCATCCGCTTGCGCCTTTCCTTATCCCCAAGAAGCTCCTTTAGCACGACCTCTACTCGTTCCAGCTCCTGTTCCGGAACGAGCAGGGCCGCACCTGTCGTTGTTGCCCATCTCGCGTTGTGGGTTTGATGATCGTCAATGGCATAGGGAAAAGGCACAAGTATCGAAGGGATGCCGTTTACCAGCAGCTCACTCAACGCTATTGCGCCGGCCCTCGATATGGCCGCCTTTGCTCTTTTGTAAAGTTCCTCAGGGTGCAGGGTGAACTCTACTAACTCCACGTTCTTCAACTTTGGCCTTGCCGCCATCTCCGCGTAGTCCCGTTTGCCGGTCAGGATAATAAATCGTTCTTCAGGCATCTTTCCGGCAAGTTCATATCCCAATTCGTTGAGTCTCTTTGCTCCTCCGCTGCCGCCCAGAACCAGAATCTTGCTGCCTTCCTTTCTCTCACCCAGGATTACCGATTTTCTCAGCACGTTGCCGGTCAAGACGGTCTTACCCTTAATCTCCCTGACCATCGGGATTCCCAGGTATATCTCTTTTGCGCCCTTCGCTCCCAACCGGGTGACCCTGCCCGGGACCGAGTTTTGTTCAAGCAGGAAGTAAGGAACTCCCTTTTGTCGCGCCGCTCTGATAAGGGGAAAACTGGCGTATCCACCTGCGCCGATGGCAATGTGGGGTTCAAACTCGTCAATCAAACGCGCGCACTTTTTCTTTCCCTTGCGATAAGCGCTCAAGGCACGGAACTTATCTGTCAGTGAGCGACCGAAGAACGCGGTTGAGGAAATTACCTCATACCTGACATCGCCTTCAATAAGCCGCGCCCCTCTGGGGTCGGTTACCATCAGCACGTCGTGTTCCCGGCCGGTAAGTTCACTGGCGAGGGCTAGTGCTGGGAACATATGGCCGCCTGTTCCACCGCAGGCGAGAATCGCTCGCATAAGCTTTCTCCTTTGCGCGGCTTATGTTTAAGAGAATTCCGATACCTAATAAGTTAGAGGTGAGTGCGGAACCGCCGAAGCTGATAAAGGGCAGGGGAAGGCCGGTCGTTGGCAGTAATCCCATGCTGACCCCGGCGTGAACGATGAAGTACAGGAATATCATCACCACCAGTGATGATCCAAGATAGCGGCCGAACGCGTCTTCGACCCGGGCCGCAATGTTAAGTCCTTTGTACAGGAACAGCAGAAACAGGCTGGTAAGCCCTGCAATTCCCAAAAATCCGAGTTCCTCGCCAATTACCGCAAAGATAAAATCGGTGTGGGGCTGAGGAAGGAACAGGAATTTCTGCCTGCCGCCGCCCAGACCAACTCCCAGGAAACCTCCCGACCCTAACGCTATCCGGGACTGTTCCAATTGATAGTTGCCTGCGCCGAGAAATCCAACCACTCTTGCCTGGGCATGAGGGAATACGGTGACCAGCAGTATAAACACTCCGGCGGCAAGTGCGGTAATTATCAACAGGTAGCGCAAGCGAACCCCGGCCACGAACATCACAAACATCACCAGCATGGCGATGACCGATGCGGTGCCCAGGTTGGGCTGGAGCACGATCAACAGAAGCAGGATACCGGTGATGACCAACGGCGGCAGGGTGTAGCGTTTGAAGTTGCGTTCGGCGTCTTCTCTTTTGGCAAAGAATCCGGCCAGATAAATGAGTATAGCCACCTTTACGAACTCCGAGGGCTGCAGGGAGAAGGTCAGGAATTTGATCCACCGGGTAGCCCCACCAGCGGTGCGTCCGGCAAATAGTACGACCACGAGAACAACCAGGGATATCAGGATGAGGATGCCGCCTATCTTGCTCCAGAACCGGTACGGTATTTTAAGTCCTATGATGAAGAAACCTGCCGCGATGGCTATACGTATCGCCTGGTTCCTTAAAAAGTACAGGGGATCGTTGTTTGTCAGGTAGAAGCTGGACGAAAATACCATTACCAGGCCGAAACCGACCAGCAGGATGATGATTGCCAGAAATCCGTAATCAGGCTTGCTGGATGAGCGCTCTGTAGGCATTGATGAACGCATGGCCTCTCTCCTCGAAGTTTCTGAAGTTTCCAAAGCTTGCAAATCCCGGAGCGAATAATATTCTGTCTCCGGGCTCGCTGTGTGAGAGGGCCGCCTGGAGGGCGGCCCTCAGCGACGTAACTGTAACGCAGGAGGAGAAATGAATATCCGCAAGGGTTTGTGCCAGCTTCTCGGCATTCTGGCCGAAAAGCACCAAGAATTTTGCTCGTTCCTTTACTCCCTCTATGAATATCTCACGGTTAAGCCCCTTTTCGGTACCACCGGCTATGATTACCGATTTTTCCTCAAACGCGTGCACCGAGTGATAGAACGCCGTGGGGTTGGTGCACATGGAATTGTTGTAAACCTTCCTGCCCTCCAACTCACCCAAATATTGCAGCCGGTGCATGAGTCCCTTAAATTTCTGAAGTCCGTGACTTATTACGTCGCTTGAAATCCCCATCTCGCCAGCTGCAGCTATGGTGGCCAGGGCGTTGGCTGCGTTGAAGAGACCTGGAAGCGGAAGATCGCCGCGTTCGATTATCTTTTCTCCACGCAGGAACAAGGCATCGTCCTGCAGGTAGGCGTCAACGTCTGTCCGCTTCACCGAGAACAATACGTGTTTGCCGCCTGTCTCATTTAATTTCTCTTTAGTATTTGCATCGTCGGCGTTAAGTACGGCCACGTCTCCCAACCCGTGATTCTTGAACAGGGACAGCTTCAAATCCACGTACCGCTCAATGGAATGGCGGTTGAGGTGGTCGGCGGTAACGTTGAGCAGCACTCCGACATCAGGTTTGAACTCCGGACAGCGTTCTAACTGGAAGGTGGAAATTTCGATAACGTAAGCGTCGTAGTCAGGCGCACCTAACGCCTCGGAGAACGGCTTGCCCGGCGCGATGTTGCCGCCGCAGAATACCTTTAACCCACCGGCCTTCAGCGTCTCGGCTATCCACGCGGTGGTGGTGGATTTTCCGTTGGTGCCGGTAACTGCAATCGTCTTGGGTTTGTCCAACTCCTTCCATACGTACTCAATCTCGTCAATCATGGGCACGCCCGCCGCATCCAGATCTTTAATCCAGCGCGTCTCGTTTGGTATCCCAGGACTCTTGAGCAGCAGATCGGCCTTGCTTAACTCAGCTGGGCATTCAAGCGCCCGCGCCCTTCCCTGGTCAATGGCAAACTTCACGCTGCGGTGGGAAAAGGCCTCAGGGTTCTCATCGTACAACAGTATCAGGGCGTTTTTGCCCATAAGATAGTTCAGCAGACTTCTTCCCACGCGGCCCAATCCCAGGATTCCTATCTTTTCCATATCATCTCACCTTCAGGGTTGCCAGGCCTGCCACGGCCAAAAGGATTCCCCATATCCAGAAGCGGACCACTATCTTTGACTCGGTCCAGCCCACCAGTTCGAAATGATGATGCAGGGGCGCCATCTTGAATAATCGGCGCTTTCCCTTACTTGCATGAAACCAGATGATTTGCAGTATCACCGACAGCACCTCCAGCACGAACACCCCGCCTACTATCCCTAATAGAATTTCCTGCTTGACCACCACCGCGATAAACCCCATGAGCGCGCCCAGAGGCAGGGCGCCGGTATCGCCCATGAATATCGAAGCGGGATGAGTATTGAACCACAAGAACCCCAGGCCGGCGCCCACCACGGTGGCGCACACTATGGTCATCTCGCCCGCCCTGGCTACGTAAAGCACGTTGAGGTAATCGGCGATGTTGATATTTCCCGCTGCATAGGCGAGCACGGCGTAGGCTCCGGCAACAATGGCCAGAAGGCCGATGGCCAGACCGTCCAGGCCGTCGGCAAAGTTCACCGCATTTCCCGCAGCAACGATCACGAAGCCCGTAAGAAGAATGTAAAAGAGTCCGAGCTGGATCACGTAGTTCTTGAAGAAGAGAACGTTGGTGCTGCTTCTTAAGGCTTCGGTCTCAGGGAAGAAGTAAAGGTAAAGGCATACTCCCAAAGCTAATACGGCCTGAGCAAGGAACTTGTAGCGTTTTTTGATTCCTCTTTTATGCTTGCGCAGTTTAACGTAGTCGTCAAGAAAGCCCAGCAGCCCCATTCCCACCAGTATCACAAGGGAGAGTAGAATATAGGGGTTGGTCAGATCGGCAAAGAGCAGGAGGGAGAAGATTATTGCACCCACAATCAATATTCCGCCCATGGATGGAGTGCCGGCCTTTTTCTGGTGGCTATCAGGCAATTCCTCGTATATCTCCTCGCCCAGGGCCATTCGTTTTATCTTGCGCACCACCGGTCTGCCGAACAGCATCAAAATCAATATGGCGAACCCTGCGGCCAGCGCCGCCCTGAACGTGATGTAGGTAAACAGGTTGGCAGGGGAGAAGACAGGTTGAATTGCCCTGGCCAAAAGGTATATCATGCGCTCCCCCACAGCTCGGAAATGATGTCTTCCAGGGCGCAGGTGTGCGAGCCTTTTATTAAGACACTGGCGCCGGGCAGTATTCTTTTATGCAGTTCCTCAGCCGCCTTGCGCTTATCCGGTACGAACAGCACGCCCTCATGCCTGGGGTAAAGTTCGGAATAAGGACCGGTTATGATGACCAGATCCATGATATCCCGGGCCATTTCCAGAATCTCGTGGTGGTAGCGCTGGGCCTGGCTGCCCAGTTCAAGCATCGCGCCCAGAACCGCAATGCGAGGTGCGGGGAACAGGGTCAACAGTTCCAACGCCTCCTTCATTGACACCGGGTTGGCATTGTAACAGTCTATGAGAAGATGCAGGTCATTGACTTCCCTGCGCTGGAGCCTGAAGCGTTCGGGCTTGACCCGTTCGATTACCTCCACAGACTGGAAAAGGGGGATGTCAAATTCCTCGGCTGCCATGGCGAGCGCTGCCACCGCGTTGGAAAGGTTGCCGCCCCCCAGAAGGGATAGGTGAAACTCCTGTCCCTTGAGTTTGAATTCTGTGCCATCCATCCCGTAGGCAAAACTCTCCGGCTTGAAATCAGCTTCCTTGAGCAACGCAAAGGTCTTTGCAGCTACACCTTCGGCCCGGGCACGCTCCATCAACATTGAAAAATCAGCATTGAGATAGACCTTGCCTCCACTTTTCTTTAGCGTTTCCACCAACTTCCACTTGGCATCGAGTACCCCTTCAACCGTTCCCAGGCACTGGAGATGTCCGGGCCCGATGTTGGTCAGTAGACCGTGAGTCGGCTTGGCAATTTCTGCAAGCCGGGCAAGCTCGCCTTTCTCACTTATACCGGCCTCGAGCACCGCAATCTCGTGTTCGGCAGTGATATCCATCACCGAGGAGGGCAGGCCTATCAAGTTGTTGAAATTGCCGGGGTTGACGTAAGTGTTGTATTTCAAGGAAAGCAGGTCTTTCAGGATATTCTTGGTGGTTGTCTTGCCGTTGGTGCCGGTAATCATCACTATC